>VEPB01000552.1 GCA_012026715.1 Methylococcaceae bacterium
ACCCTGCCCCCGCCCTACGACCAGGATTTTCCGCGGGAGGGCGAGCCGAGTCCTGACCTGAAGCTGCACGACCTGCACCGGCTGATGACGCCGCGGGTGGTGTGGGAAATCGTCCGGGGCAAGCTCGGCGCGGTGGAGGCCAAGCAGGTCGCCGACGACATTCTGGGGCGGGCGGGCAATCTCGCATCGCTGCACACCCTGCTGCAGGAGCTGGAGCGGCGGTTCGGCGCCTGAACGGTGGTGAGGGACGGGAACCGCAAAAACGCGTCCGGGAACCGAGGGAGCCGCTGATTTATTCAGCGGCTCCCTCGGTGCAGGGATGCACCGCCAAAATCGGAGGCTGTACGCCTCTGACCTTGTAAGTCACCGGGAAACCGCATTTTCCGGTGACGGACGCTGTGCAATCCAGGATGGATTTATTCAGCGTTTCCCTGGCGTTCGCGGACGTCATCGGATTTCAGAACCGGCGCGGAAGCAGCCGGCTGCTCCCTGGCTACTGCGTTGCCGCCGCGGGTTCAGCGCTCGGGTCAGCCTTGGAGGCGCCCTCGGACTTGGCTACCGAACGGCCGGCGGGGTCGACCCGGGCCTGCTGCAGATCGACGGCGTCGCCGAGAATGCAAGCCGCCTCGGTCAGCAGCGCGTCCTTGGCCTTCTTGTCGGGCTTGCCGGGATCGCCCTTGCCCAATCCTCCGTGGTCCGGGCTGGTGGGGTCCGCCGCACCTGAATCTTTAGCGGCCGCTTCGGGATCGCGCGCCTTGAGCTTGGCTTCCAGGGCGTCGTGTTCGGCCCGGCGCTCCTTTTCGTTGAGGGAGACCACGGCATTCTTGCGGCGCTGGTTGAGATCGGCGATGTCTTCCAACAGGTTCTGGTAGTCCTGATCGGCGGCGATCCGGCGATCATGACGCTGCTGCAGCGCGGGCAGGAACGAATGGAGGTCGGAGATCACGTGGTAATCGGCCGGCTTGATCTGCATCCAGGGCAAGCCGTTCTGATAGCTGGATTCCCCGAAATGCTCGGGGTCCGCAGCGGTGGGCAAGGCGAAGTCCGGAGTGACCCCGCGCAACTGGGTGGTGCCGCCGTTGATTCGAAAGAACTGCGCCACGGTGAGCTTGAGGTCGCCCAATTGACTGGCTTGCTGATGATGGGTCAGGTGATCCAGGTTGATCATGGTCTGTACCGTGCCCTTGCCGAAACTGGTGTCACCGATCACCAGTCCACGCCCGTAATCCTGAATGGCAGCGGCAAAGATCTCGGACGCCGACGCCGAGCCGCGGTTGATCAGGACGCCCAGCGGGCCGGTCCACACGGCTCCGGGAGTCATGCCTTTGGCGATGTTGATTTCGCCTTCGGAATTGCGCTGCTGGACCACCGGGCCGCTGCCGAGGAACAGGCCGGTCAGTTCGATGGCTTCGCTGAGGGAGCCGCCGCCGTTGTTGCGCAGGTCCACCAGAACGGCATCGACCTTTTCTCCCTTCAGCTCGTCCAACAGCCGGGATACGTCGCGGGTGGCGCTCTTGTAGTCCTCGTCACCCCGCTGGCGCGCGGCGAAATCCTCATAGAATGTGGGCAGGGCAATGACCCCGATGCGATAGGGCAGGCCCTTGGCGGTCAAAGTCAGCACCGACTTCTTGGCGGCCTGGTCCTCCAGCCGGATCTTCTTGCGGACCAGGGCTACCTGCTTGTGGGCCGAATCGAGGCCTGAGCTGGCGGGAATCACGTCCAGCACCACCGTGGTGTCGGCGGTGCCCCGAATCAGCGCCACGGTGTCGTCCAAGCGCCAGCCCACCACGTCGGTCATGGGGCCGTCGCTGCCCTGTGCCACCCCGGCTATACGGTCGCCGGCCTTGAGCTGTTCCGACAGCGCTGCCGGACTGCCCGGCACCAGTTCCTTGATGGTCGCGTAGTCGTCCTTCTCCTCCAGCACCGCGCCGATGCCCACCAGGGACAGCCGCATGGAGATGTCGAAATCCTCCGACGTGCGGGGCGCCATGTAGTTGGTGTGGGGATCCACCGACATGGTGTAAGCGTTCATGAAGACCTGAAAGGCGTCCTCGCTCTTCAGCTTGGCCATGCGCTTGAGGAAATTTTCGTAGCGCTTGTCCAGAACCTCGGCGATACCCTTGTCGTCCTTTCCGGTCAATTTCAGCTGCAGCCAGTCGTTCTTGACCCGCTTGCGCCACAGTTCGCGGATTTCCGCGTCGGACTTGGCCCAAGGCTCGTTGTCCCGATCGTAGTGGTAGCTCTCGTTCTGGCTGAAGTCGAAGCCGGTCTTCAGCAGGCTGCGGGCGTAGCCGAACCGTTCCACCGCGCGCTTGGCGTAGAGGTTGAAGATGGCGAAGGGGTGCTCCAGATTGTCCGACAGCAGCGCGTCATCCAGCTGGGTGCGGACCTTCTGCAACTGGTCGATGTCCGCTTTCACGAAAAACATCCGCTCCGGGTCCAGCGCCTTGATGTAGGCGTCGAACATCTTGAGCGACAGCGCGTCGTTGAGGGCAACGGGGCGGTAGTGGTGTTCCCGGATCAAACCGGCCGCCAGGCGGGCCGCCACGGCCTGCGACGGGGTCGGTTTCAGGATCGGGTAGAGGGGGGCGGGGGTATTGGCCTGAACGGTCACTGCCGCTCCGAGCAGCAGGGCCAAGAGAGTTCTGTTCATCGGTACTCCAAGACTGAGCGGCCGGTCGCGCGTAGTGCGGCGGCGTGAGAGGCGGTTTGCATGGGTGGCACGTGGGGACACCAGAAGATAGAGGCATCATCCTGCCGAAAATTCCTTAAGCCGCGCTGATTTTTTCAGGCGAGGGCCGGCCGTTGCCGAATATCATGCCGGCATCGACGAGCTTTGTCCAAGCGCCGGCATCGGCTCAAGCATAGCCGAGCGGCGCCGGATCAAGCGGAGTATCCCGGTCAGCGCAGCCGTCCCGTCCTCGCCCTGGCGTAATATCTCCGGCTGCTGCGGCGATAGCTGAGGCGCCAATGGACGATCAGCCCGCATGCCGCCAACAATAGAATCCCAAAGGCCGTCGCCAGCCCGTTGGCGGAAGACAGGGCGAAGATGCCGATGGCTCCGCAGAGATAGGGATAAAGTTCGTACCAGACTGTTTCGACACTGTTCATTGCTGTAACTCAAAATGTAAGGGACATGCTGGTCCTGCAAGCGCAATGCCATGGACGGACAATCAAAGGGTTAGCCGAGAAATGGGCGGGCCGTGTAAAAGGGCTTGACGTTCCCCGCCGGCGCCGCGCTATTGAGAGGCTTGCGGTTCGAAGATGACCTGGATCCGCAATCCTCCCAAGGCGGCCTGATCGAGGCGAATCTCGGCGCGGTGGTGGTCGGCGATGGTCTTGACGATGGCCATGCCGCGGCCGGTGCCCGGCACTTGCTGGTTCTCGCCCCGGTAGAACCGGTCGAACACCCGCTGGCGCTCCCCTTCCGGGATGCCGGGACCGCTGTCGGCCACCTCCAGCACCGGCCGGCCTTTCGCCAGCATGACCGCGACGTCGATCTGGCCTTCCGCCGGCGTGTAGCGGATGGCATTGTCCACCAGATTGGCCAGCAGCACCCGCAACGCCTCCGGATCGCCCTGGACCCGGACCGGCTCGGATTGCGCCAATCCCAGGTCGATGCGCTTGGCGCGCGCCAGGGGATCGTGGTCGGCCAGCACCCGGCCCGCCAGTTCGGTCAGCTCCACCGGCTGGAGCGAGCGGGGCGCCTGGTCCGGGTCCTGGCGGGCCAGGGTCAGCAACTGCTGGACCACGTGGGCGGATCGGTGCACGCCTTCCCTGAGATCGGTCAGCAAGGCGGTCCGCTCCTCCTCGCTGGATGCCCGTTCCGCCAGCTGCACCTGCAACTGCAGGGCCGCGATGGGCGTGCGCAGCTCGTGAGCGGCATCGGCGATGAAGGCCTTCTGGGCGGCAAGGGTCTCCGCCAGCCGCTGCAGCAAGTCGTTGAGGGATCGCACCAGGGGCATGACCTCCTCCGGCACCCGCTTTTCCGGGATGGGGTCGAGAGCCTTGGGGGAGCGCGCCGCCACCGCTCGCGCCAGCCGCTTGAGCGGACGCAGTTCGCGGGTCACCAGGCCCCAGCTCAGCAGGCTCAGTATCGGCACCAGCAGCAAAAAGGGCACCAGCAGGTGGGACGCGGTGGCCAGGGCCATGCGGTTGCGCACCTTCATCGGTTGGGCGACCTGGATGACCTGGTTGAACAGGCGCAGGGAATACACCCGCCAGGCGCCTTCCGGAGTGTCGATGGTGGCATGGCCGGATTGCTGGGCCAGCCCCGGCAGGGTGCGGTGGGGATGCGAGTAGTACAGCCTGACGCCTTCCGGGTTCCACACCTGGATGACGTAGTCGAAGTCCTCCTCGCCGGATTCCGAGGGCGTCGCGAAGCTGTTGTGGAAAGCCTGGTCGCGCAGCGACAGGGCCAGTTGGCGCAACTGGTAGTCGAACAGGGAGTCCACCTCTTCCAGGGCGCCGCGGTAGATGGCCAGCGCGCCCACCAACAGGGCGAGAGTGATCGCGCCCAGCAGGGCGATCACCAGATCCCGCCGGATCGAACTCATGGTTCCTTGGGAACCATGTAGCCGACGCCGCGCAGGTTGAGGATCCAGTGAGCCCCCAGCTTGCGCCGCAGGGCATGGATGTAGACCTCGATGGTGTTGCTTTCGACCTCTTCGCCCCAGCCATAGATGCGCTCTTCCAGCTGGCTGCGCGACAGCGGCGCGCCGGGTCGTTCAAGCAGGGCGCTCAGCAGGGCGAACTCGCGCGCCGACAGGATCACCGGCTTGCCGTCCAGCTCCACCTCGTGGGTCAGCGGGTTCAGCTTGAGGTCGCCGTGCTCGATCACCGGCGAAGCCCGTCCGCTGTGGCGGCGCATCAGGGCGCGTATGCGAGCGCCGAGCTCGTCCAGATCGAAGGGCTTGACCAGGAAATCATCGGCACCGGCATCGAGCCCGGCGACCCGGTCCGCCACCGCGTCGCGTGCCGTGAGGATCAGCACCGGGATCGGGCTCTTGCGCGCGCGGAGTCCGCTCAGGACTTCCAGCCCGGCCTTGCGGGGCAGCCCCAGGTCCAGCAGCAACAGGTCGTAGACCCCGTTGCCCAGGGCCAGTTCGGCGGCGACGCCGTCGCGCACCCAATCCACCGCGTAGCTCTCCTGCTTTTTGAGCGCGTCCTGCACGCTCTTGCCGATCATGGGATCGTC
This sequence comes from Methylococcaceae bacterium, assembly GCA_012026715.1. Classification (GTDB taxonomy): domain Bacteria; phylum Pseudomonadota; class Gammaproteobacteria; order Methylococcales; family Methylococcaceae; genus VEPB01. Next base: position 5,198 of record VEPB01000552.1, read on the forward strand.
TTCCACCAGCAGTATGCGCATGTCGAGCTTTCCTTAGCGAAGGGCCTTGTAATAGGCGATCAGTCCGTTGGTCGAGGCGTCGTGGTCGACGACCGGGTCATCGCCCTTGAGTTGGGGCTGGATCACCCGCGCCAACTGCTTGCCCAGTTCCACCCCCATCTGGTCGAAGGAGTTGATGTTCCAGATCACCCCCTGGACGAACACCTTGTGTTCGTAAAGCGCCACCAGCGAGCCCAGGGTTTCCGGCGTCAACTTGCGGTACAGGAAGGAATTGGAGGGCTTGTTGCCGGCAAAGGTCTTGGCGGTGGCGAGGACATCCAGGTCAGGCCCGGAAACCCCCTCCGCCTCCAGTTCGGCGCGCGCCTCCTCGGTGGTCTTGCCCCGCATCAGGGCCTCGGTCTGAGCCAGGAAGTTGGAGATCAGGATGTCGTGGTGCTCGCCCAGCTTGTTGTGACTCTGGGCCGCCGCCAGGAAATCGCTGGGGATCAGCTTGGTGCCCTGGTGGATCAGCTGGTAGAAGGCATGCTGGCCGTTGGTGCCGGGCTGGCCGAAGATGATCGGGCCAGTGCTGCAGAACACCGGCCGGCCGTCGCGATCCACCGACTTGCCATTGCTCTCCATGTCGGCCTGCTGCAGATAGTCCGGCAGATAGTCCAGGTCCTGGTCATAGGGCAGAATGGCCAGGGTTTCGGCCCCGAAAAAATTGTTGTACCAGACGCCCAGCAGGCCCATGAGCACCGGGATGTTGCGCTCGAAAGGCTCGTTGCGGAAATGCTGGTCAACCCGGTGGGCGCCCGCCAACAGTTCCTCGAAATGATCCATGCCGATGGCCAGGGCGATGGGCAGACCGATCGCCGACCACATGGAATAACGCCCACCCACCCAATCCCAGAAGCCGAACATGTTG
>VEPB01000530.1 GCA_012026715.1 Methylococcaceae bacterium
GGTCAGGAAGATGCCGGCGACGTTGTGGTTGTAGTCCGACCAGTCGCGGCCGGCGACCGACGGCACCTTGTTGACCACCGCCACCCGCCCGGCTTCGCCGGCCAGAAGTTCCTCGTGGCTGGGCGAGGTGATCCTCGGCAGCCGCGGCACGAACATGTAGACCACCTCGGACACCTTGGCGGTGCGGTCGGGGATATCCACGGAGGGCGGCTGCGACGACAGGGTGGCGGCGATGAACAGCACGCCGATCAGGATGAAGGTTTCCGCCTCGATATAGAACGGCACCTTCTTGACCAGGCCGTCGATCTGCCGCAGGTGCAGCCAGCGCTTGCCGGCGCGGTTGTTGAGGTAGGCGAAGCCCAGCGCCACCAGCAGCAACCAGACCTTGGTGACGATCAGGCTGCCGTAGCCGGTGCCGAACAGCCCGTCCAGGCTGCCGACGTAGACGAAGGTGAGAGGAATGCCCGTGGCAAACAGCATGACCACCGAAATCACCCCCAGGATGCCGAACCGGGTGATGGCGTGAGGCCACAGCGCCTTGGCCTCGGCGTCGCTGCGGGCGGCGTACCAGAGGGCGAGCAGCTGGGCCACGCAGCCGAACCACACCGCTGCAGCCAACTGATGCATCACGGTGGCCAGCATCAGGGGCTCGCGGTATTCGAACCGGCCGACGGCATGCACCAACCAGGCACCGCTGATGACCAGGGGAATGGCAAGGGAGGCGGTGGCGTGCCAGAACCGAAGGTTGGCAGGCTCCCGCATCAAGCGCTTGCTGACGTACACGAAGGCCAGCGCCAGCAGCACCCGCAGAAACCCTGCCTTGAACTGCACGGTGTTGGCGTAGGCGGCGATGGGCAGTTCCCCGAGCGTTCCCCACAGCACCATGCCCTTGATCACCAGCTTGGTGCCCACGGTCCAGGCCAGGGAGACCGAACCGAACTTGAGAACCGAGGCACTGCGCTGCAGCACCGAATCGGCGGCGTGATCGGCGCGGCCGACCCGCAGGATGACGAAGGCCCACAGCACGGAGCCGACCACCAGCGCATAGCTGATGATCATCAGGCCGCCGAGGAAGTCGTCGATGAAATTGGCCAGACCTTGCATGTACATAATGATTTACCGCTTAGCTGCAACACGAAAACGAATGACATCCTCCGTGAGATGGCCGTCGGCCGCGAATACCTTGTACTTGATGGCGTAGTCTCCTTCTTCCAGGGCCGGGATGTCGATGATCATCTCCCCTGCCTTCTTGCCGTTGGCAATTTCCACCGGCTGGTAAACATCGCCCTTACTCACCAGAAACACCCGCGACAGCGCCAGTTCCACGCCGGAATTGAAATAGAGGGTGACCTGGGTGGGATGGTTCACCTCGATAGGGTGGTGCTTCAGCGAGTTTTCGGTGACCACGGCGTGGGCACAAGCGGCGACGGGCAGCAGTTGGGAAGCCGCGCCCAACGCCAGGGCGGCGGCCAGCAAACCGGGTCGGAACGGGATCGATCGATTCATGGGAGATTCCTTCAAAATGCGGGGTTGGGGACTAACCTGCCTTGGCCTTGAGGGCGTGGCTGATGAGGTTCTTGCCGAGATCCTTGATGGCGCCGCCCACTTCCTGGGTGTCGCCGATGACCTGTTCCATGGCCGAGAGTATCCAGTCGCGGTCCTTTTCGTTGACCACCAAAGGCGGCAGGAACTTGACCACGTTCATGCCGTGGCCCGCCACCTGGCTGAGGATGCGGTGATTTTTGAACAGCGGGATGGTGATGGTCTGTGAAAACAGCCCTTTGTTGGCGGTTTCCAGGCCAGTGAAAGCGGCCTTGCGCAGCAGATTGTCGGGGGAACCGAACTCCACCGCGAGCATCAGCCCCTTGCCGCGCACCTGCTTGAGGAAATCGAAGCGGGGAATCATCGCGGTAAGCCCTGCGACGATCTCGCAACCGATCTTGGCGGCATTCTCCACCAGTTTTTCCTCGTCGATCAGATCGATGGCGGCGATGCCGGCGGCCATGGCCATGTTGTTCTTGGAGAAGGTCGAACCATGCACCACAGCCCGGTCCATGCGGTTGAACACGGCGTCCATGCCCCGGGTGGTCATGGCCACGGCACCGACCGGAATGAAACCGCCCGACAACGCCTTGGCCATGAGGATCATGTCCGGCTCCACGCCCCAGTGCTCGATCGCCCAGAACTTGCCGGTACGGCCCAAGCCGGTCTGTATCTCGTCCGCCACCGCCAAGGTGCCGTTCTTGCGGCACAATTCGATAGCCTGCCGCCAGTAGCCGTCGGACGGGATATTGACGCCCTTGCCCTGGATGGGCTCGAAGATGAAGGCCGCCACGTCCTTGGCCGAAAGCGCCTTTTCCAGCGCGGCCAAATCGTCGAAGGGCACGCTGTGGCAATGGGGCAGCAGGGGGCCGAAACCTTCCCGGAACACCTGCTCGCCGTTGAGCGACAAGGCGCCCAGGGTCAGCCCGTGAAAGGCGTGATCGCAATAGATGATCTTCTCCCGCTTGGTGGTGTAGCGGGCAAACTTGATGGCGGCTTCGACCGCCTCGGCGCCGGAGTTGCAGAAGAAGGCCTTGGTCAGGTTATCAGGGCAGTGCGCCAGAATCTTTTCCGCCAGCAGGCCGGACAGCAGCGACACGTCCATCTGCACCATGTCCGGCAGTTGCGCGTCCAGCACGTCCTTCAGCGCCTGGACGATGGCCGGATGGTTGCGACCCAGGGCAAACACGCCGAAGCCGCTGAGCAGGTCCAGGTATTCCTGGCCGTCCTTGTCGTACAAATACGGTCCCTCGGCGCGGGTGTAGACCCGGTCGTAACCGATGGTCTTGAGCACCTTGACCATCTGGGTGTTGAGGTGGGCCTCGTGGAGATCGAAGTTTTCCCCCGAC
>VEPB01000383.1 GCA_012026715.1 Methylococcaceae bacterium
AACTGGCGGCGGAGTACCTGCTGATGGCCGCCATCCTGGCGGAGATCAAGTCGCGCATGCTGCTGCCCCGCCCGGAAGGCGCGGCGGCGGAAGAGGACGATCCCCGCGCCGAGTTGGTGCGGCGGCTGCAGGAGTACGAGCGGTTCAAGACGGCGGCGGAGGATCTGGACCGGCTGCCGCGCTGCGAGCGGGATGTGTTCGAGCTGGGCGGGGTCGACACCGGCACGGTGACGGTGCGGAAGATCTATCCCGAGGTGGACATGAAGGAAATCCTGCTGGCTTTTCAGGATGTGCTGCGGCGTGCCGAGCGGACCACCCATCACCGCATCTTGCGGGAGCCGCTGTCGGTGCGCGAGCGCATGTCCAGCGTGCTGGCGCTCCTCAAGGAAAATCGCCAGCTGGCTTTCCGGGAGCTGTTCAACCGGCGCGAAGGCCGCCCAGGCGCGGTGGTCGCGCTGCTGGCTATCCTCGAGTTGAGCAAGGAGCGCTTGATCGAGATCATCCAGGATGAGCCGTTGGGCGATCTGCTGGTGCGCCCGCTGGCGGCCGTCCAGGGCTGACATGGAGCTGAAGGCCATCCTGGAGGCGGCGCTGTTCGTCTCGGCCAAGCCGCTGAGCGTGGCCGAACTGGCGGCGCTGTTCGACGAGCACGAACGGCCCGAATCCAAGGCCTTGCGCACCGCGCTGGCGGAACTGGCGGAGGATTTCCGGGAGCGTCCGGTGGAGCTGATCGAGGTCGCCACCGGCTACCGCTTCCAGGTGCGTGCCGCTTATTCGCCGTGGGTGTCGCGGCTGTTCGAGGAAAAGCCCGGTCGTTATTCCAAGGCCTTTCTGGAAACACTGGCCATCATCGCCTATCGCCAGCCGGTGACCCGCGGCGAGATCGAGGACATCCGCGGGGTCGCGGTGTCCAGCAACATCGTCCGCAGCCTGCAGGAACGCGACTGGGTGCAGGTGGTGGGACACAAGGAGGTGCCCGGCCGCCCGGCACTGTTTGCCACCACCCGGCAATTCCTGGATTATTTCACCCTGCGCAGTCTGGAAGACCTGCCGCCCCTGCAGACCTTCATCGAGCAACTGGCTGCTCCGATGGAAGGCGATTTATTCACCCCCGATGCATCCGCGATCCACCATGACCAATCCGCGCCGGCCGAGACCGAAAACCCCGACTCCAACGCCACCCCAGAGTAGTTACGCCATCGACGCCCAGGACGGCGAGCGCATCCAGAAGATTCTGGCGCACGCGGGTCTGGGTTCGCGGCGCGAAATCGAAACCTGGATCGAAGGCGGGGAAGTCCAGATCAATGGCAAGCCGGCCCAACTGGGCGACCGCTGGAGGCCCGGCGACGTGCTGATCCTGCGCGGCCGGGTGGTGAACCTGGAGAAGCGCATCCACGCCCCGACCCGGGTGCTGGTCTACCACAAGCCCACCGGCGAGGTGGTGAGCCGGCGCGATCCGGACGGGCGGCCGGTGATCTTCACGCAGCTGCCGCGACTGGAAGTGGGCCGCTGGATCGCGGTGGGCCGGCTCGACATCAATACCCAGGGCCTGCTGCTGGTGACCAACAACGGCGAACTGGCCAATCGCTTGATGCATCCGTCGCGCGAAATCGAGCGGGAGTATGCGGTTCGGGTGTTGGGTCCGGTGAGCGACGCGGCGTTGGAACGGCTCAAGGCCGGGGTGGAACTGGAAGACGGTCCGGCCCGTTTCGAGACCCTGGAGCCGGCGGGCGGGGAGGGCGCCAACCGCTGGTACCACGTCACTCTCAAGGAAGGCCGCAACCGTATCGTGCGGCGGCTGTGGGAATCGCAGAACATCGCAGTCAGCCGCCTGATCCGCGTTCGTTTCGGCGCCATCCTCCTGCCGGCCCGGCTGAAGGCTCGCACCTTCGCCGAACTGGCCGGCAAGGAGCTGGACGAACTGTTGATGTTCGTGGATCTGCCGACGATGCCGAAGCCGCTCAAACCCGGCCGCACCTCTCACGCACCACGTAAGCCGCATCGGGCCGGCCGCTAGGTTCTTTCCGGCCCATCGCCG
>VEPB01000283.1 GCA_012026715.1 Methylococcaceae bacterium
GGGTGCAGAAGATGTCCTTCTGGCCCAGCGGAATGCCCGTCAACGGGCCGGCCTCGCCGGCGGCGATGCGGCGATCGGCCACTTCGGCCTGTTCCAGTGCCCGCTCGGTGGTCACCGTAACGAAGGCATTGAGGCTGGGATTGAAGCGCTCGATGCGTTCCAGAAAGCTCTGCGTCAGTTCGCGGCTGGAAAACGCCTTGCCGCGCAGCCTCGCCGCCAGTTCGGCGATGGATTTGTCATGCATGGGATAGTCTCGATGGTGCCGTCGCACCGGCCAGGCCGGGCGGCCGGAAGCGATGAGTGGAGGAACGGTTACTCGATGACCTTGGGAACCAGGTAGAGGCCGGCTTCCACCAAGGGCGCGTGGGCCTGGAACAGTTCGCGCTGATCCGCCTCGCGGACCTCGTCGGGCCGCAGGCGCTGGGCTTGGTCGAGGGGATGGGCCATGGGATCTACGGCGGAGGTATCCACCGCGCCCATCTGTTCGACGAATTCCAGTATCCCCGACAAATCACGGGCGTAGGCCTCCACCTTGTCCGTGTCAATGGCGATCCGCGCCAACCACGCGATTTTGTTCACTTCTGCAGCGCTGAGAGACATTCGTCCCCTCCGGAAACCGTAAATCGGGTTATCATACCGCATCTTGCCCCCTTCCCCACCCCCTTGTTACATTTAACCCATTACCTAGCCTCCTCGGATACTCATGTTTTTCAAGCGCCTGCGCGGTTTCTTCTCGAACGATCTCTCCATCGATCTGGGCACTGCCAACACTCTGATTTACATCCGGGGCCAGGGCATCGTCGTCAATGAACCCTCGGTGGTGGCGATCCGTGAAGACCGGGCGCGGGGCTCCAAGACCATTGCCGCGGTGGGCGCCGCCGCCAAATCCATGCTGGGCCGCACCCCCGGCAACATTACCGCCATACGGCCCCTGAAGGACGGCGTGATCGCCGACTTTACGGTCACCGAGAAGATGCTCCAATACTTCATCCACAAGGTACACAAGAGCAAGCTGCTGCGGCCCAGCCCCCGCGTCCTGATTTGCGTGCCTTGCGGCTCCACCCAGGTCGAGCGCCGCGCCATCAAGGACTCGGCTTTCGGTGCCGGTGCCCGCGAGGTGTTCCTGATCGAGGAACCCATGGCGGCAGCGGTGGGGGCCGGGCTGCCGGTCAACGAGGCGCGCGGCTCGATGGTGATCGATATCGGCGGCGGTACCTCCGAAGTGGCGGTGATCTCCCTCAACGGCATCGTCTATTCCGCCTCGGTGCGCATCGGCGGCGACCGCCTGGACGAGGCCATCATGAACTATGTCCGGCGCAATTACGGCACCCTGATCGGCGAGGCCACCGCCGAGCGCATCAAACACGCCATCGGCACCGCCTACCCCGGCAGCGAGGTGCGTGAGATCGAGGTCAAGGGCCGCAATCTGGCCGAAGGCATCCCGCGCAGCTTCGTGCTCAACAGCAACGAAATCCTGGAGGCGTTGCAGGAGCCTTTGGCCGGCATCGTGGGCGCGGTCAAGGTCGCGCTGGAGCAGACCCCGCCGGAGCTGGGCGCCGACGTGGCCGAGCGCGGCATCATCCTGACCGGGGGCGGCGCGCTGCTGAAGGACATCGACCGGCTGATCGCCGAAGAAACCGGCTTGCCGGTGCTGATCGCCGACGATCCCTTGACCTGCGTCGCCCGCGGCGGCGGCCGGGTGCTGGAACTACTGGACGAGAAGGGCTCCGCGCCGTTCTCCCTGGAGTAATCCCTGCCGGGGACCGGCGCCGGCGTTGTCGCGGGGGATCTCGCCATCAAACCCATATTCAGCAAAGGTCCCTCCATCCATTTTCGCGCATTTCTGTGCGTTTCGGCCTCGCTGGCGCTGTTGGCGGCGGAACAACAGCAACTGCTTCCGGCCCTGCGTGAATTCTTCGCCGGAGCCGTCTACCCCTTGCAGCAGTTGGTCAGTTCGCCGATTCGGGTGGGCCGCGAAATCGCCGTGGCAGCCTCTTCCCGCGCGGCCCTGTTGGAGGAGAACCGCCGGCTCCATGAAGAGCAGCTGATGCTGAAGACCAAGTTGCTGAAATTCTCCGCCATGGAGCAGGAGAACATCCGGCTGCGCGGTTTGCTGGAAACCTCCTTCAAGGTGGGCGAACACGCCTTGATCGCCGAGCTGTTGGCGGTCACCCTGGGCAATTACGAGCATGTGGTGACCGTCAACAAGGGCAGCCGCTTCGGCATCCAGGTCGAACAGTCGGTGATGGACGGCAACGGCATCGTCGGCCAAGTCCTGCGGGTGAGTCCGTTCAGTTCCGATGTGATCCTCATCACCGACCCCAATCACGCCATTCCGGTTCAGGTCAACCGCAACGGCGTACGCACCATCGCCGTCGGCAGCGGCCAGATCGACAAACTGCTGCTACCCCAGGTGACCAGCAATACCGACATCAAGCCGGGCGATCTGCTGGTCAGCTCCGGCCTGGGCGGAACCTTCCCGCACGGCTATCCGGTTGCCACCGTCACTACCGTGGCGCCCCAGGACGACCCCAGCGGCAAGGCGACGGCCAAGCCGGTGGCGCAACTCGACCGCATTCGGGAGGTGCTGATGGTCTGGAGCAATTCCAACCCGATTCCGCGTATCCGCGAGAGCTACACCAACCGACCCGACTTTATCGGCCCACCGCTGCCCCATGAGTAAATCCAGCCTCACCCTTATCATCGTCTGCGTCAGCCTGGCCTTTGCCATGGTCCTGCGGATTCTCCCATGGCCCCCGCAATGGCTGGCCGCCAACCCGGACTGGGTGTTGTTGTTCGTGGTTTACTGGAACATGGCCATCCCTGATCGTTTCGGAGTGGTCGCGGCCTGGACTACCGGTCTGTTCGCCGACGCCCTGACCGGCCGGATGCTGGGGCAACACGCTCTGGCCTACA
>VEPB01000098.1 GCA_012026715.1 Methylococcaceae bacterium
ACGTAGAGCAACACGTTCTTGACGGCCTTCACCACCGCCCGCGGCGTGATGGTGGCGCCGGTGAATTGATCGAAGGAGCCGCCGTCCCGCTTGACGCGCCAAGAGCGTTCCGGCGGATCGTTCAGGGACAAACCGTCGAAACCCCTGATCCAGCCGGATTTCTCCAATTCGATGCCATCGCCCAATCCCGGCGTTTCGCGGTGTTCGATCACCCGGACCCCAAGCAGACTGCCATCGGCTCGAACCGCCACCAGCATCTTGATCTCGCCGTTGTAACCGTCCGGCGCGCGGGCGCCAACCACCAGCGCCACCGGCCTGCCCCGCTGGCGGGCCCGGTAGACCGGCGCCTTGCCGCCCAGGGAGGAGTCTTGAACTTCAACGACATCCGTGACCAGGTCGTTGTCATAGTCACTCGGTGGCACCAGGGCCTCCAGGGTGCGAAGCAGAGACTGGCGCTGGCTTGCCGCGATACGTTCCGCGGTGGCCGACTGAACCCAGTTCACCAGCCCGACACCGGCCAGGGCAAACGCGGCAAGGATCGCCGCCGCGTTCAAGATCGGCCGATGACTGCTCATCGCCGCTGGCGCCCGAATGGCCGCGGGCGGGTGAAGTGATCGAGAGTGGGAGCGGCCAGATTCATCAGCAACACGGCGAAGGCCACGCCGTCCGGATAACCGCCCCAGCTGCGGATGACGAACACCAGCAGGCCGATCAGGCTGCCATAGATCAGCCGGCCTCGGGGCGTGGTACTGGCGGTGACCGGGTCGGTGGCGATGAAGAAGGCGCCCAGCATGGTGGCCCCGCCGAACAGATGGAACAGCGGGGTGGGAAAACTCGCCGGCTCCGCCAGGAAAAAGATCAACGCCGCCAAGAAAAGCGTCCCCAGGAACGCGGCGGGAATCTGCCAGGCAATCGCGCCCCGCCAGAGCAGCCACGAGCCTCCCAGCAGATAGCCAAGATTGACCCACTGCCAGCCGGCGCCGGCCAGGCCGCCGAACAGCGGAGAGCTGCGGATCTGATCCAGCGCCACGCCCATCCCCAACTGGGTTTTCAGCGTATCCAGCGGCGTCGCCATGGTCATGCCGTCGATCGGCGGCGTGAGGCGAAAGATCCAGTCCAGCAGTTCGGCCCATCCGGGTTGAGCGGCTGCCACGCCGGTCGGCGGCAGCCAGGCCGTCATCGTCCGGGGAAAGGAGATCAATAACACCGCGTAACCCAGCATGGCCGGGTTGAACGGGTTATAGCCCAGCCCGCCGTACAAATGCTTGCCCACCGTGATCGCGAACAGAGCGCCGAATACCGTGATCCACCAGGGGGCGACGGGGGGAAGCGAGACCGCCAGCAACACCGCGGTGAGAGCCGCACTGCCATCGAGCAGAGAGGGAACCAGGGGGCGGCCGCGACCCCACAGCATCGATGCCTCGCACGCCAGCGCGGCGATCAACGCCAGCAAACACTGGATCAGCACCCCCGCCCCGAACTGCCACACCTGCGCCGCCACGCCGGGTACCAGTGCGGCGAGCACGCCGAGCATGAGTCCGCGCACCGAGGCTTGCGGTTGGATATGCGGGGCGGGGGCGGTGGAAAAGCGCATGGTTCAGGACTCCCGCGATTGCGGGGACGCAGTTCGGCCCTCGGCCAGATCCCCGGTTTGCGCGGGGCTGGCGACCTGGCCCGCGGACATCCGCTGGAGCAACTCCTTCTTGCGCCGGGCGGCCTCGGCTTTTTCCTGCTGCTCGCGCTGCCTGCGCGCCTGGCGCGCTTCGAACCGCCGGCGGGCCTGATCGGCCTGACCACGCTCCCGACGTCGGGCCGCAAGCCGGCCCTTGGCCGCGCGGAAGTGCTGGACCAGCGGGATGTGGCTGGGACAGACGAAATCGCAACAGCCGCACTCGATGCAGTCGCTGAGGTGATACTCGGCGAGCCGATCCGGGTTGTCTGATCGGCTGTACCAGTAAAGCTGCTGCGGCAGCAACTCCACCGGACAGGCTTCGGCGCAGGCCCCGCAACGGATGCAGGCCATGGCCGGCCGCCGGCCGGCCGTCTCCGCCACGGTCAACACCAGGACGCAGTTGGCGGACTTAGTGATGGGCACCTCGTCGCTGAGCAGGGCGAATCCCATCATCGGACCGCCCAGGATGAGCCGCTCCGCCCGATCGGTGTAACCGCCGCATTGTTCCACCAGATGGGCAATGGGCGTGCCGACGGGGGTCAGCCAGTTGCCCGGCCGCCGCACACCGGTTCCGGTGACGGTCACGATCCGGGACAGCAGCGGCTCGCCTAGCACCACCGCCCGATACACAGCGGCTGCGGTGGCCACGTTCTGGCAGACCACGCCTACTTCGGCCGGGATCCCATCGGCCGGGACCTCTCGCCCGGTGAGTACCCGGATCAGCAATTTCTCGCCACCGGTGGGATAGATGGCCGGCACCGGCGCGATCTCGATGCCGTCGCCATTCCAACCGCCTAATGCGGCAGTCAAAGCATCGCTCGCCTGCGGCATGTCCTCCTCGATTCCCACCAGGCAGCGCTCGGCTTGCAAGATATGCAGCAGGATGCGGGCGCCTTCCAGCACCTCCGCCGCGCGGTGGCGCAACAGCGCGTCATCGCAGCTGATGTAAGGCTCGCACTCGGCGCCGTTGAGGATCAGGGTATCGACCCGGACCCCGTCCGGCCGGACCTTCACCGCGGTGGGAAAACCGGCCCCGCCCAGGCCGACGATACCGGCGGCATGGAGCCGTTCCGCCAGCACCTCCGGCGCCTCGTCGCGGTAGTCGGTGACGCCGGCGAATTCCACCACCTCGTCGTGGCCATCGGCATCCAGCACGATGCACGGACCGGAAAGGCCGGACGGATGGGGGAGAAGCCGATCATCGATGGCGGCGATCACCCCGGAGCTGGAGGCATGGATGAACGGCTGGCCGGGACTCTCCCCGCCGGCGATCGGCTGGCCTTTAAGCACCCGCTGGCCGACTGTCACCCGTGGTTTGGCGTTACGACCGTCGCGCTGCAGCAGGGGGAAAATCAAACGCGGAGACAGAGGACACAGCAGAAGTCCGCTTCCGGCCGCCAAGTCCTTTGGGGTATCCAGCTGGATGCCGCCGTGAAAGCCGAACCACTCGGTCATGCCGGCGATGGCCATTGCCAATCGGCCAGGGAGGGTCGAACCGGCTCCATGCGGATGCAATCCACCGGACAGGGCGGCAGGCACAGTTCGCAGCCGGTGCATTCCGCCGCGATGACGGTGTGCATCAGTCGCGACGCTCCCACGATGGCGTCCACCGGGCAGGCCTGGACGCACAGGGTACAGCCGATGCAGCGGGCCTCGTCGATGACCGCCAGCCGCCTCAGGTCCGGCTCCGCAGCCGTCGAAGCGAGCGGCTTGGGCTCCACGCCCAGCAATTCCGCCAACGCCCGGACGCCGGCTTCACCCCCGGGAGGACACAGGTTAATCTCCGCCGCGCCGCGGGCGATGGCTTCGGCATAGGGGCGGCAACCTGGAAATCCGCACTGGGCGCATTGGGTCTGGGGCAGCAGGGCGTCGATCTCATCGGCCAGCGGGTCTCCTTCCACCCTGAAACGGATCGAAGACCAACCCAGCAAAAGCCCCAATACGGCAAACAGCCCGCACAGCAGCAGCACCGCCAGCATGGAGGGCCGTCAGCCCCGCACTAGCCCGGCGAATCCCATGAAAGCCATGGACGCCAGTCCGGCGGTGATCAGGGCGACGGCGGAACCTCGGAATGGCGCCGGCACATCGGCTGCGTCCACCCGTTCCCGCCCGCCGGCGAACAGCACCAGCACCAGGGTAAATCCCAGCGCCGCGCCGAATCCGTACAAAAAGGATTCGATGAAGCCGTGCTGCGCCTGCACATTGAGCAAAGCCACACCCAAAACCGCGCAGTTGGTGGTAATCAGCGGCAGAAAGATACCCAG
>VEPB01000176.1 GCA_012026715.1 Methylococcaceae bacterium
CTCTGGGAGAAGGTGGCCCGGAGGGCCGGATGAGGGAGAGAGACCGACCGGTTTCAGGGCACAATTCGCGGGCCATGGGGCCGGTCGGTCTCTCCCGCAGGGAGAAGGGCTTCAATGCAATACCATCGGGACTGCGCTCAGAAATATCCGTCGGGGAGTTCCGGGAGTTTATTGTTGGCCACGTCCTTAGGTCGGTCGCTGTGGGCCCATCAAGCTTTGGCATCCCTATGGCCTAAGTGGTTTGAGGGCGAAAATCGGGCCTAAGGACAAGGGAGCAGCGGAGGGGGGGGTAGCGGTTTGGTCGCATGCCCACATTCGGTCAAAGGCGGTGAACCGAATTCGATCTGCCCCATCTAGGAACGGCCACAGTCTGGGTGACGAGCTGAGCATTCCCGCGCAATTCAAAAAATCAGAATACCTGGGGCAGCTCCGCCAGCAGAATGGCGACAGTTGGTATGGCTTTGGTCGCATCGGCCTGTGCAAGTAAAACGTCACCGGCAAGCTGGAGCTTGAGAGGAACTCGCCGCACTTGGCGGAGACCGTCAGCGCGACCAGCCTTAGTCTCGGTTGAAGCGCAAATTTGATCATCCCGTGACGTCCTCTCGCGGATTACATGCACATCTGCATGCCGGTATCCCAATGCTGCGGCGACACGCAGACCGTCACCGTGCCTGCCTGGGTCACCGTTCCGAATCCGTCGTCCACCCGCACAGTGAAGTTGACCGGTCCCGATGAAGCAGCGGCAGCCTTCCACGTGATGATGCCGGTGGCGGCATCGATGACCATGCCGTCCGGATGTTCCGTGAGGCTGTAGCTCAGGGTGTCCTGGTCGGCGTCCGTGGCGTTGACGTCGTAGCTGTAGGTCGCTGCGGCGCTCAAGCCTTTCGGCGCCGGGCTCGATGTGATCTGGGGCAGGGTGTTGTTCATGCACATGGCCATGCCGGCATGCCAATCCTGGGTACCGCGGCAGACCGCCAGAGTCATGTCCTGGCCAGCCTGATGATTCAGGTCGTCCTTGGCCGTGGCCAAGATCCGGAAACTCACGGAATCCGGGCTGGTGGCGTCGGGCGTCCAGGTCAGGAGTCCGCCGGCATCTACAGCAATGGCGGGCGTGAAAGTCGGCGCCTGACCGGTCGCCCCATCCACGACGGCAAACGTCGCCGGCAGATTGGCGCTCAGCGGATAGCTGAAGGTCTCGCCTTGCTTGATGCCTCCCACGGGCGGTACGGAGCTGATCTGCAACGGGGAGCATTGCGCCAGGACGGCATCCCAGTTGGGCGCGACGGAGGGGCAGGCCGCTTTTGCAGAAAACCAGCGCGACGCCGAAAGCCCTGCGCTATCGGTCACGGTGACCAGGAAGCTGACGGTTTCGCTGGGATCGGCCGGCGCGTGAGTCCAGGTGACGTGGCCCTGGCTATCCACGGCCATGCCGTCCGGACCCCGGTCGAGGGAATAGGACGCGATGTTCTGATCGGCGTCGGTGGCGGTGACCGAGTAGGCGAAGTTCTCGCCGATGACGAAGGCCAGTACTGGTTCGGTGGCAATGACCGGCGCGTGGCGTGGCGTTATGGGACCCTCCGGCGACTGCAGCCGGCTGGTCTTGAGATCGTGGCAGGTGTTACAGCCGATGGGGGTGCCGGCCTTGACCTTGACGATCTTGGACTTGAAGCCGGCCTTTTTCAGCTTCTTCATTTTGAATCCGCTGAAGTCGTAGACCCGGTCCACCGGCACTTTGGAGAGCCGCGTTCCAAGGTGGTCGTCGCCATGACAGGCGGCGCACTGATCCTCGCCCTTCAAGCCTGGCTTGCCGGACCAGGCGCTGTGCCAGCCGCCCTTGGTGGTGCCGTCGGTCTGGTTGGGCTGGGCGGTTTCTCCGGTTCGCTCGTTCAGATACCAATCCGGGTCGTTGATCGGATGGAGATTGTGGGGACCAGCCAGGATGGTGGGCTTGCCGTTCTTGTCCGGGTAATGCAGGGTGCTGCCGCTGGCATCTTCCGTATTGAAGGAACCCTGGGTGTGGCAAATGCCGCACTCGAATAATTGACCCGGGTAGCCCTGCAGTTGAATGGCGGCGACATTGTCGTTGGACCTGGGATCCTGGTTGGGTGTAATCCCGTGGGCGGCGCCATGGCAGGCGGAACAGGCGACGGCGGCGTGCTGATCCTTGCCGGCGCGGAACAGGCGCGCGGAGATACGCTGGGTGCCTGTGTCGAAGCTGCAGTTGTCATAGTTGCGCGAACCGGTGGGGCAGCGGCTGATGCTCAGGGGGTATTCCCAACCTTGCTCCGGCACCACGGCAAACCGGGCGTCGTCGGGGTCGGCCAGATTGGGCCTGAAGGGGGTTGCCGAAGGGTCATCGGCGGCGAAGGCGCGGCGCAGCACACCGGCGCTGAAGAAATCAGCGCCACTATCCTTGCCCAGATTCCCGTTGCCCCGGTGACAGGAGCCGCAATCGGTTTCGTCGAACCAGGGGATGCGATAGGCGTTGCCGTCACCGCTCTGCAACTCTGCCGGCTTTTTGAATGCCTGGCCTACGGCCGCCATGTCGCCGTGGCAGTCGTAGCAGGTGACGCCGGCGGTATACATGCGGTCGCGATAACACTGTTCGCGCTCGCCGGCATGGCAGCGCAGGCAGTTCTGCTCCATGGGCAGCTGCTGGCCCTGATCGTCGAATACCGGGAACAGGGTGTTGCTGGCAACGGTGTTGTGGGGGCGCGGCTGATTGCTTTCGTCGAACCATTTCCAGCGAGCGAAGGCACCCTTGTCATCCCGGACGATGTCGTCCCGCTGCGGGTTGTACTGCAGCTCCGCATGAAAGCGGTGGATGGCCATCGACCAATTGGGGTCGTAGTTGTAGTTGTCGTAATCGTATTCGTCGGTGTTCCACCACAGCTCACCGGAATGCACCATCTGCGTCACGCTCAGATGGCAGCCGGCGCAGGGCTGGGGCGTATCGGCGGTGACCAGGCCGTTTTCCACGATGCCGTTGAGCATCGCGTCATGAAAGCCAAAGGCGTCATAAAAGTCGTGCAGGCTCGAGTAGTTGAGGGCAGCGGCGTATTCCTGGTCGAACAGGCTGTCGCTCTCCGCCGCGTAAAATTCCGGCTTGTCCAGGGGTGTGTGACTGCCGCCGTGGTCGTGGCCGCCGCCGCTGTCGGTTCCCTGGCCCCAAGGGCTGGAGTGGAACGCCTGTCGGGTGTACTTCGCCTCCGGGTTGGCGGCGATCTTGCCCTTGGCGTGGCATTCGCGGCAGTGGAAGTCGCGGCTGTTGGCCAAGACCACATCCGCTGCCCCACGGACCTGATCCGTGCCTTTGACGCGGGCTTCGACCCGGAGCAGTGGTAGCGGATTGACTTGCCCCTTATCGTCGATATCCGTGATCGGGATCATGTTGGCGGCGAACCAGTTGTCCGCCGGCTGGAACAGGGAAAATGCCTGGGGCTCGTTGGCGGCATACGGTCCGGTCTTTCCCGGCATGTAGCGGCCGTGATCCGGATTGACGCCGGCTAGCAGCGTCTTGGTAGCGTCGTAACTACCTTTCACATAGTCAAATATCGACTGCTCATAGGCTGCCAAATCCGCCCCCGTGAGGCCGGGCTGGGTGTCCTTGAAATCGAAATCCCCGCGCTGCGGTTCCTGCATTTGCAGCCCAAAGCCCTCATCCAGATGGGGCTGACCGGACTCCTGAACCATGTAGGTGTAAGCATAGGGGGAGTAGTACGGGCTTTGGATGTAAGCCCAACTGGAGTAATGCGACCACACCGTTGGTCCGGCAGGTCGTTCCAGTTTCTCCCACCAATCCGACTTTTTCACCGCCGCCGTCAACAAGGGCTGGGGTTTTGTTGGGTCCGCATTCAACGGCCAGTTCTGGCTGGTGGAGTTGATGGAGCCGGCACCGGCCGGGTCCAATGGGTTGGAGGCAGCCGAATACCAAACGTCGGCCTGCTCGCTGGTCAGAAAGACCGGCTTGTCCTGGGCACCGACGCTGCCTTTGCGGATGACCTGCGCATCGATGCTGGTGACGGCGCCGTTGAAGGAAATCTGACCGTTGGGCGCGGTCTTCATATCGCTGGAATGCTGCATCGTCCACTGCTGGAACGGCAACACCACCCAGTCCTCCTCGGCGCCATTGTTTTCTGATCCGCGCAAGGGAGTTGGTTGTTCGCCGACCGGAGGGGGAAAATCCGCGGCATCACTGGGTGGATTGCCGACCTTGACCGTAACGGCGGATTCACAAAACCGACGATGGGCATCCACGGCCGTGAATCGGATACGGTAGTAGCTGTTATCCCGAACGAACCTGGCACTGCCGGATAAGTCTTTCGGACTCTGCACCGTGCTGGTCAGGTCGTCATCGGTGGGGATCCCCATCACGCCACCGGAGAAGTTCCATTCGTAGATCAGATCCTTCGCGGTTTTGTCCCGTGATTTGGCCTCGGCTTCGAATTCGAAAGATTCATTGACGCTGAGAACCGCCCCTTCTGCCGGTGTGATGATTTTGCAGACCGGTCGCTTGCGACATTCGGCCGGGGCTCCCCGCACGGTCCGAACCGCGCTGGCTTCTCCGCTACGGGCTTCAATCGAGCATGGAATCTGGCCAAGTTGTGGCAAGGCAACGTGGATTGTCTGCGAGGCTTGGCTGTTGTCGACCTGCGCCAGCATGCCGCCGTCACCGTGTAGCAGGAGCACTTGCCTGCCAGGGTTGCGCAGCTTGACGGTAACGAGCAGCTGATGAGACTTGGCGTTGTAAACCGCCGATTTGATGAAGACGTCTTTGGGGACAGCGAAGGTGGGGCTTGGCAGCAAGCCGAGGATCCCCACGAGCATTACCAGCGATAAACGCTGAATCATCGACGAGCGCGTCTGCATAGTCCCACCACCTCTTGTTGTTGTTTTGGGCAGCAGTCGGACGCTGCCACTAATCGACAACCATTCTCGAAGCATATTCGGGGCCGTGGGAAGGGAGCTTATGAATCAGCGTGTTAAAGGGTTGTTGGGCCTGTCAAGTGGGATCGATGAGCGAAATGACTCGAATCGTTAGCGGGGTTGCGGCATTTCGCGCAGTTGGAGCGTCTGCGTTGAGTCCGAAACCAGGAGTGCGGACAGCCCGATCCGTGGTTTTCAGGCAAAAGGCGGGGACAAGCGCCCATGGCGTTGTCGCAGGCGTCGTTCAGCTCGTTGGGGTAGTGTTTCGAGGCCGAGTTGACTGGCGCGAGAATCAGCGCTTCGGTCTAATGCCGGGCCGTACAGTAGCGGGAGCTTGCTAGGATCCCGGCCGTTCAGTGACCGTCATCGATCTGCTGGCCTCGGCGGTGAGCGACCGAGGTCCGCGATGAGGGCTCTTATCCGCGCCACATTGGTCGCCAGTTCGGCGCCGGGATGGAAGGCGCTGGAACTGCCGGCCACCAGATCGGTCGCGCCGGCCATTACCAGTTCCGGGATGTTGTCGAAGGAAACCCGACCGTCGACCTCGATTGGCAGCATCACTCCGCGGTCGGACAAAAACTGCCGGCAATCCGCCACCTTGCGCCGGGCGTAGGGCGCCTGGGTTTCGCCGGCGTGGCCGGCGAAACCGGGGTTGATCAGCATGAGCAGCACGAAATCGAGCCGGTCCAGGCAGTATTCCAGCACCGTGAGGGGCGTCGCCGGCATCAGGGCAAGGCCCGCCTGGATGCCGGCGTCACGGACCAGGCCCAGGCAGCGGTCGACGTGAAAAGCCGACTCGGGGTGAAACGAGATGCGCTGGACGCCGATCTTCAGCATCTCCCTAATGAAAAACTCGTTGTCGTGGACCATCAGGTGCACGTCGAAGGGCAACGAAGTCTTTTTGCGCGCCTGCTGTATGACCTCGATGCCCATCGGCATGCTGGGGCTGAAGTGGGCGTCGATCAGGTCGACGTGCAGCAGGTCGATACCGGCCGCTTCCATGCGTTGCAGTTCCCGTTCGATGTTGCAGAGGTCGGCGCAGATGAGGGAGGCGGCAATGGCGATGGATCGATTTGAGGCGGTCATGGCGAGGACTACGGTCGAGGCCCGGTGGCGTCGCGGCGGATGGGGATTCAGCCGGCGATCCGCAGCACCTTGGCGCCGCGCACCCGGCGGTGCTTGAGATCGTAAAGGGCCTGGTTGGCCTGTTCCAACGGGTATTCCTCCACTTCCGGACGCAGCGGAATCTCGGCGGCCAGGGCCAGGAATTCCCGAACGTCGCGCCGGGTGACGTTGGCAACCGATTTGATCTCCTTCTCCAGCCACAGCTGATCGGGGTAAGACAGGTCGAGCCAGGCGGCCTTGTCGACGTCTTCCTTGCGGATGGCGTTAATCACCAGCCGGCCGCCGGGCGCCAGATTGCGCAAGGCTTGCAGCACCGGGGTCCACACCGGCGTGGTGTCGATCATGGCGGCGCAGGGTTGGGGCGGGCTGTCGCCGCTGTCTCCGGCCCATGCCGCGCCCAGTTCCAGGGCGAAGGTTCGTTCCTCCGGATTGCGGGCAAACACCGTCACCGGCGATTCGGGGTAAAGATGCCGCGCGAGCAACAGCACCAGATGGGCCGAGGCGCCGAAGCCGGTGAGTCCCAGGGGGGCGCCATCGGTGAGACCGGCCAGGCGCAGCGAGCGGTAGCCGATGGCGCCCGCGCATAGCAGCGGGGCAGCTGCGAGGTCGGAGAGCGGTTCCGGGATGGCATGCACGAAGTTGGCCGGGGCGGTCAGGTACTCGGCATAGCCGCCGGGATGGTCGCGGCCGGTGGCGCGGAATTCGGCACACAGGTTTTCCTGGTCAGCCAGGCAGTGGCGGCAGGTGCCGCAGGCCGAATGGATCCAGGCCACGCCGACCCGGCTCCCGAGCCATTGCGGGTTTATCCCTGCACCGACCCCGGCGACCGTCCCCACCGCCTGATGGCCGAGTATCATCGGCAGCCGGCTCGGCGGCGTGCGTCCTTCGATCTCGTCCAGTTCGGTGTGGCAGACCCCGCACACGCTGACCCGAACCAGCACCTCGCCGGCGGTGGGCTCCGGCACGGGCCAATCCACCAATTCCAACGACTCCGCTGTCTCACTGAGCGGGGCGACACGCTTCAGGATCTGGGCTCGCATCGGACATTCCTCTTGGGTCGGTCGGCCGTTGCCATTGTACCCGGCACCGCGGAGCTTTCTGCAGCGGTAATCGGAAGCCGGGTCTCAGGCTCGGTCGATGGGGAACGGCAGCACGTCCGCAAGGGACCGGGCACCGGTCAGCACCATCAGCAGCCGGTCCAACCCCAGGGCGATGCCGGAGCAATCCGGCAAGCCCGCTTGCAGCGCGGCGATTAGCCGCCTGTCCGGGTTGGGCATGAAGAGCCCGCGTTCCTTTCGTTCGCGCAGGTCCTGCTCGAACCGCCGGTCCTGTTCCGCCGCATCCTGCAGTTCGCGGAAGCCGTTGGCCAGTTCGATGCCTTCCAGGTACACCTCCACCCGCTCGACCAGTTCCGGCGATCCCGGCTTGTTTCTCGCCAGGGAGGGCAGGATGGCCGGGAAATCCATCACGAAGCTGAGCTTGCCCAGCCCCAGTCGCGGCTGAATGCCTTCGGCGAACAGCAGGTCCAGCCAGACCGTGCGGTCGTTGCCGCATAAGCCTGCAGTTTCCGGCAGTCCGATGGATCGAGCGCAGCAGTCCAGGCTGTCGAAATCCGCATCGAGCGGATCGATGCCCAGGCAGTCGCCAAACAACCCGCGGTAACTGAAGACTTCGGGCGAATCGAGTGGCCGGCGCGATTCGAAAAGTCCCCGCACCAGTGCGTCGGTTTCAGCGATGAGGTCGTCCAGCCCAAAACCCACCCGGTACCATTCCAGCAGGGTGAATTCCGGGTTGTGGTGGCGGCCGTCCTCTTCGTCGCGGAAGGCCTTGCAGATCTGGTAGATGGAACCGATTCCCGCCGCCAGCATGCGCTTCATGGCGAATTCTGGGGAGGTCTGGAGGTAGAGCGGGGCGGCTGGGTCTGGCTGGCCCGGCCGGTGCAGGCCGGTACGGAAGGAAATCAGGTTGGGATCGGTGGCGCCGGCGTGAGAGAGAATCGGGGTTTCCACTTCCAGCACGCCGCGCTCGTCGAAGAAGCGCCGGATCGCCGCCAGCATCCGGGCCCGTTCCCGGATGGATTCGAGCGAGCAGGCCGGCGCCCAATCGCCCGAATCGAAAGGTTCGCTCACTTGACCCGGGAGACGTATTCGCCGGTGCGGGTGTCGACCTTGATGACTTCGCCGGTCTGGATGAACAGCGGTACCCGCACCACCGCGCCGGTCTCAAGCGTGGCCGGCTTGCCGCCGCCGCCGGAGGTGTCGCCGCGCACGCCGGGGTCGGTTTCGGTGATGGTCAGTTCCACGAAGTTGGGCGGGGTCACGGCGATGGGGCTACCGTTCCACAGGGTCACGATGCAGACGTCCTGCTCCTTCAGCCATTGCTTGGCGTCGGCGACGGAGGCGGGCTCGGCTCCATACTGCTCGAAGCTCTGCGGCTGCATGAAGTGCCATTGCTCGCCGTCGTTGTACAGATACTGCATTTCGACGTCGACGACGTCGGCGGTTTCAAATGTCTCGCCGGATTTGAAGGTCTTTTCCAGCACGCGGCCGGTCTTGAGATTGCGCAGCTTGACCCGATTGAAGGCCTGGCCCTTGCCGGGCTTGACGAATTCGTTGGACAGGATCGTGCAGGGATCGTTGTCCATCATGAGTTTCAAGCCATTTTTGAATTCGGCGGTACTGACGGTTGCCATTCGGTCCTCGTGGGATAACGTGAAAAAATAGCGGCCATTATAATGGAGCTTTTACCCATCACCAATGCGCCCATCATCGCCATCCCAGCCCGTCGTTCAGCCACAGTGGCGCAACGAATTGGCCGAGAGTTTCACCTCGCTGGCTGAGTTGCTGGAATTTCTGGAACTCGGTGGCGCAGTCAAATCTTGCCGTAGTGCCGATTCGGACCCCTCTCCCTCTGGGGAGAGGGGAGCGAGGGGGGCTGAGCCGGCAGGGGTGAGGGGCGACGGTTCGGAAGGTATCGCGGTTGTCGATTCGGCGGCCACTGCATTCCCTCTCCGCGTCACCCGCAGCTACGCCGCCCGCATCACCAAGGGCGACCCGGCCGATCCCTTGTTGCTTCAGGTGTTGCCGCAGGTGCGGGAAGCCTCGACCGTGCCCGGCTATGGCGCCGATCCGGTTGGCGACCGCGCTGCCGCGGCCGTTCCCGGGTTACTGCACAAATACGCCGGTCGCGTTTTGCTGCTGGCTACCGGCGCCTGCGCCATCCATTGCCGTTACTGCTTTCGCCGGGAATTCCCCTACGGCGAGTTCCAGTTGACCCGCCAGCGGGAAGCCGAGGCGCTAGCCTATATCGCCGCCGATGCCAGCATCGAGGAGGTCATCCTCAGTGGCGGCGATCCGTTGGTGTTGGGCGATGACCGCTTGGCGTCCCTGATTCAGGCGCTGGAATCCATCCCGCACCTTTCCCGTCTGCGCATCCACAGCCGCCTGCCGGTCGTGCTGCCGTCGCGGATCACCGACGGATTGCTGCGGATTTTGGGAGGTACCCGGTTGCAGCCGGTGCTGGTGATTCACGCCAACCATTCACGGGAGTTGGCTGGCGACGTCGCCGCGGCGCTCCGTGGGCTGAGCGAAGCCGGAGTGGTCCTGCTGAATCAGTCGGTCCTGCTCAAAGGCGTCAACGATCGAGTCGAATCGCTGGTGGAATTGAGCAAGCGGTTATTCAGCCTGGGCGTGCAGCCCTATTACCTCCATCTGCTGGACAAGGCCGGCGGTGTCGCACATTTCGATA
>VEPB01000202.1 GCA_012026715.1 Methylococcaceae bacterium
AGATGTAGGCGAGGTGGCTGCAGCGCTCGGCCTCGTCCATGTAGTGGGTGGTGACGAAAAAGGTCATGCCGCGGGCCGACAGTTCGAACAGCAAGTCCCACAGCTGCCGCCGAGCCACCGGGTCGATGCCGGCGGTGGGTTCATCGAGAAACAGGATGGAAGGGGCGTGCAGCATGGCGCAGGCTAAAGCCAGCCGCTGCTTCCAGCCTCCCGACAACCGCCCCGCGAGCCTTTCCAGATAAGGCGTCAGCGCATTGCGGTCGATCGCTTCGCCGATCCGGCTTTCCAGGGTCGCGCCCCTCAGCCCGTAGGCCTTTCCGTAGAATCGCAGGTTCTCCACCACGGTGAGGTCGTCGTAGAGGCTGAACTTCTGGCTCATGTAGCCGATGGCGCCGCGCACCCCGTCGGGATCGTGGCCCACGTCGATGCCCATGACCGAGGCGCTGCCTTCACTGATGGGGAGGAGGCCGGTGAGCATCTTGATGGTCACCGTCTTGCCGCTGCCGTTGGGGCCCAGAAAGCCGAAGATTTCCCCCTTGGGCACGGTGAAATCGATGTGATCCACCACCGTGTTGTCGCCGAAGCGGCGGGGCAGGCCTTCGGTGCGGATCGCGTGCATCAGGCGGGCGGCGGCAGGAACCGCACCTCGGCGTGCACCCCGGCACGCAGCCGGTGATCGGCGTTGTCGATGCGCAGCTTCACCCCGATCACCTGGTGCACCCGCTCCTCCAGCGTCTGCACGTTGCGGGGCAGGAACTCGGCCTGCTGGCGGATCTGCTCCACCGTGGCTTCGATAGCCCGGTCCGGGAAGGAGTCCAGCCGCACCTCCACCTTCTGGCCCAAGCGAACCTGACCGATGCGAGGCTCCGGCACGTAAACCATCACGAACAGCTGAGCATCCTCCAACAGTTTGGCGACGATGGCGGTGGGCTGCAGCAGCTGGCCCGGCCGCTGGTCCAGAACCTCCACGGTGGCGGCCGCCGGCGCCGTCACCCGATGTTCGTTCCACAACACCTCCGCCTCGTGCACCTGGCCCTCGGCCGTCGCCACGTCGGCGCGCGCCGCTTCCACGTCCTCCCGGCGAAAGCCGTTGCGGGCACGGTCCAACACCGCCTCGGCCGCGGCCAGCCGGCCCGCGGCCGCATCAAAACTGTGCTGCAGGCTGACCACCTGGGCATTGGCCATGTCGCGGCGGGTGCGGGCGTCGTCGTACTGCTGGCGGGAAGCGACCGACCGCGCCAGCAAGTCCTGGTAGCGGCGCAATTCGCGCTCGGCGTTGGCCGCGTCGGCCTTGGCGCGGGCCAGATCGGCCCGGGCCGATTCCAGCTCCTGCCGGCGGAAGCCCGGCTTGTTGCCGTCGAAGCGGACTGCCGCACGGGATTCGGCAATGTCTTCCGGACGCGAGCCATTTTCCAGCTTCTCCAGGTTCGCCCGCGCCTGCTGCAACCGGCCACGGGCCTGTTCGACCCGCGCCGCCTGCTCGCCGTCCTCGAACTCCACCAGGATCTGGCCGGCTTCCACGTGGTCGCCCTCGCGCACGCGGATCGCGCTGATGCGCCCGCCGACCTTGGAACCCACCCCGATATTGCGCGCCTCCAGCACGCCGGAAGCGGTCAGTTCCGCCGGCCCGGCGAGCCATTGCCGATAGGCGTAGTAGCCGCCCAGGCAGAGGACGACGAGGGTTGGCAGCAAAACTTTCCTTGCGATCACGGGGCAGCCGGCGGGACTCGGGAGGGTGCGGGGATTGTAGCCGACTTCACTCGGAGTCCCGAGACATAGCCTCTCGGATTTCCCAGAAATTAAGCGGCCTCGGGCAGATGGTCGAGGCGCCTCACGACAGGACCTGTGACCCCGCGCAACCCTCAGTGACTCGGCGACGGGAATTATTCACGCGCCTTTCCGGGAGTTTGTCGACGCCTTCTCGGGTGCTTTTCCGTATCGGCGGTTTCCGCGCCACGCCCACAATACCGCCGCTCTGAACGACGCCCCGCGGGGGCTCTCCAACATCTACCAGGAGGATTTCATGCGTATTACCAAACTGGCGAGCGGCGTGGCGACTGCGCTGCTGGCGACCGGGGCAATGCTGGCCAGCCAAGGTGCAGCCGCCAACGAAGACCTGGACAAGCTGTCGAAAGACGACCGCAACTGGGTCATGCAGACCAAGGACTACAGCGCCACCCATTTCAGCAAGCTGACCCAGATCAACAGCCACAACGTCAAGGACCTGAAGGTCGCCTGGACTATGTCCACCGGCACCCTGCACGGCCACGAAGGCGCCCCCCTGGTGGTGGACGGCGTCATGTATATCCACACCCCTTTCCCCAACAACATCTACGCGGTGGATCTCAACGACACCCGCAAGATTCTGTGGGAATACAAGCCCAAGCAGAATCCGGCGGCACGAGCCGTCGCCTGCTGCGACATCGTCAACCGGGGATTGGCCTATGTGCCCGCCGGCGACCACGGCCCCGCCAAGATCTTCCTGGCCCAGCTGGATGGCCACATCGTCGCCCTCGACGCCAAGACCGGCGCGGAAATCTGGAAGATGGAGAACTCCGACATCGCCATGGGCTCCACCCTCACCGGCGCGCCCTTCGTGGCGAAGGACAAGGTACTGGTGGGCTCCGCCGGCGCCGAGCTGGGCGTGCGCGGCTATGTCACCGCCTACAACATCAAGGACGGCAAGCAGGAATGGCGCGCCTACGCCACCGGTCCCGACGAGGACATCCTGCTCGACAAGGACTTCAACAAGCACAATCCCCACTACGGCCAATTCGGCCTGGGACAGCAAACCTGGGAAGGCGACGCCTGGAAGATCGGCGGTGGCACCAATTGGGGCTGGTATGCCTATGACCCCAAGCTGGACATGGTCTACTACGGCTCCGGCAATCCGGCGCCCTGGAACGAGACCATGCGGCCCGGCGACAACAAATGGACCATGACCATCTGGGGCCGCGACCTCGACTCCGGCAAGGCCAAGTTTGGCTACCAGAAGACGCCCCACGACGAGTGGGATTATGCGGGCATCAACTACATGGGCCTGTCGGAGCAGGAAGTCAACGGCAAGATGACGCCGCTATTGACCCATCCCGACCGCAACGGCCTGGTTTACACCCTCAACCGGGAAACCGGCGATTTGGTCAACGCCTTCAAGATCGACGACACCGTCAACTGGGTGAAAAAGGTGGACATCAAGACCGGCCTGCCGATCCGCGATCCGGAATACGCCACCTACATGGATCACGAAGGCAAGGGCATCTGCCCTTCGGCCATGGGCTATCACAACCAGGGCATCGAGTCCTATGACGCCGAGAAGAAGTTGTTCTTCATGGGCGTCAACCACATCTGCATGGACTGGGAACCCTTCATGCTGCCCTACCGGGCCGGCCAGTTCTTCGTGGGCGCGACCCTGAACATGTATCCGGGACCCAAGGGCACCCTGGGACAGGTCAAGGCCATGAACTCGGTGACCGGCAAGATGGCCTGGGAAGTGCCCGAGAAGTTCGCGGTGTGGGGCGGCACTCTCGCAACGGCGGGCGATCTGGTCTTCTACGGCACCCTGGAGGGCTACATCAAGGCCCGCGATTCCCGTACCGGCGAATTGAAGTGGCAGTTCCAGCTGCCCTCGGGCGTGATCGGCCACCCCATCACCTACCAGCACAACGGCAAGCAGTACGTTGCCATCTACAGCGGCGTCGGCGGCTGGCCGGGTGTGGGCCTGGTGTTCGACCTGAAGGATCCGACCGCAGGGCTGGGCGCCGTGGGCGCGTTCAAGGAACTGGCCCACTACACCCAGATGGGCGGTTCGGTGTTCGTGTTCGCGTTGTGAGGCCATCGGTCCCTCGTTCCCACGGTCTGTGTGGGAACGAGGGCCGGGACGCTCCGCGTCCCGGTTAAAGGCTGGCGGGTTACGGCGCACATTGAGGCTACCGAAAACGGAAACGCTTGCACGGCGTGCGCCTAACCCACCCTACATTGATTATTCGAGGAATTGTCATGCGATTGATCCCTCTCGCCGTAGCGGCGCTGGTGGGCCTTGCCCCCGGCGCCCGTGCGGCGAACAAGGCGGAACCTCTGAAGGTTTGTGCCGCCGAGAATGAACTGCCCTATTCCGACAAAAACGGCAAGGGCTTCGAGAATCGGCTGGCGGAATTGGTCGGCAAGGAATTGGGCCGGCCGGTTGAAAACGTGTGGTGGACCGACGCCCGCTACTTCGTCCGCGACCTCTTGGAAGCCGGCAAGTGCGATGTGGTGATGGGCGTCGATACCGGGGATCCGCGGATGCTCACCACGGCACCCTATTACCGCTCCGGTTATGTCTTCGTCTATCCCAAGGATCAGGAGGGCAAGTACCGCGATTGGCAGAGCCCCGCGCTGAAGACCGCCGGCCACATTGCCTTCGTGCCGGACACGCCCGCCGACGTGATGATGAAAAAGATCGGCCGCTTCAACGACATGTTCAACTACATGCATTCCCTGGTGGACTTCAAGTCGCGCCGCAACCAGTACGTGAAATACGACATGGAACGGCTGGTGGGCGAAGTCGCCTCCGGCAAGGCGGAAGTCGCGGCGGTGTGGGGACCGGCGGCGGCCCGTTACGTCAAGGCGGCCGCCAAGCCGCTGGCGATGGCGGTCATCCCCGACACCAACAGCCGCAGCGACGGTGAATTCGTGCCCCACCATTACCGCACGTCCATGGGCGTGCGCAAGAACGACGCGGCGTTGCTGAAGGCGCTCAACGGCATCATCGCCAAGCACTCGGCGGAAATCACCGAAATCCTGCAGGCCGAGGGCGTGCCCCTGCTGCCCTTGGATGACGGCAAACTTGCCAACAACTGATCGACCATTCGAGGAACCCATGAAACTGAGCCCCTGGGCTGCCATCGCGCTGGCAATCGCCGCCGATGCCGCCATCGTCACCCAAGCGCGGGCGGAAATCACCTTCCGCCACGCCGTCACCGGTGAAACCCTGGACTTTTCCTACGCCAAGGCCGGCGGCGATACGGAAGCCTTCAAGAAATTCACGGAAACCGGAAAAAACCCTTACAACGGCAACAAGGAGATCACCGACAACCAAGGCCACAGCCTCTACCTGTCGGCCTGCTCCGGCTGCCACGGCCACGAGGCCGAGGGCAAGATCGGCCCCGGCCTGGCCGATGATTATTGGACCTATCCCCGCGCCACCATGGATGTGGGCCTGTTCGAGATCCTGTTCGGCGGCGCCCAGGGCTCCATGGGGCCGCAGTACGTCAACCTGAACACCGACGAGATGCTGCAGATCATGGCCTGGCTGCGCAGCGTCTACAAGGGCGACCCGGCCAAGGCCGAGTGGCTGAAGCCGTAAGCCAGTTGAAACCGTAGCCCGGATGGAGCGAAGCGGAATCCGGGGATCAAACGCCTGCCCCCGTATTTCGCTTCGCTTGATACGGGCTACCCATTACCCACAAGAGGACGACGCTCATGAAAAAAACGCTCTGCATCGCTGTAACCGTATGGTTTGCCTCACCGGCCTGGGCCTACGACGGCACCAACTGCAAGGCCCCGGGCAATTGCTGGGAGCCCAAGCCCGGCTATCCGGCGCAAGTGGCGGGCAGCAAATACGATCCCAAGCACGACCCGGCCGAATTGAACAAGCAGTCCGAGTCCATCAAGGCCATGGAAGCCCGCAATGCCAAGCGGGTCGCCAACCTCAACAAGACCGGCAAGTTCATCTACAAGGTCGACGATATCAAGTGACCGGAACTCCCTTCGTAGGAGCGGCCTTGGCCGCGCTCGGCGCCGATGCGTAAGCGGGTGCCGCTCGCCCGCAAGCGGGCTCCTACGGAGCGACCGCCCGAGCCAGCGGCAAGCGCCCC
>VEPB01000112.1 GCA_012026715.1 Methylococcaceae bacterium
AGCCTGGAACAACTGGCCGGCGATCTGGAACAGTGCCTCCGGGAGAACCGTCCGCTGTCGGTGGTCATGTTCGACCTGGACCACTTCAAGAAACTGAATGACACCCACGGCCACGCTGCCGGCGACGTGGTGCTGAGGACTTTCGCCGACATCCTGCGACAACGGGCTCGCGGCGGCGGGCTAGATCTGATCGGTCGCCACGGTGGCGAGGAATTTCTGATGGTACTGCCGGGGCTGGATTCCCCAGCGGCGGCGGCGTTGGCGGAGACAATCCGGGCAGACTGCCGGAGGGTCAGGGTAGCGGCGCCGGAGGGCGAGCGCCTCACGGTCACGACCAGCATCGGCATCGCCCAAGCGCAAGCTAACGATGATCTGGACAGGCTGCTGCAACGGGCTGACGACGCGCTCTACCAATCCAAGCGGGAAGGACGCGACCGGGCGACGGTGGCCGGTTCCGACGACCGGCGGGCTGCTTGAGCCGGCCATTGCGAGGCAAGTCACAGCCGCATTCCGGCAAACCGCAGCGCCCGCTCCCACACCGCGCCGGGATCTTCGGCGAACACCAGGGCCGGATCAAGCGGGGCAACGAGCCAGCCGGCCGGCGCCACCTCCCGCTCCAGTTTGCCCGCGCCCCAGCCGGAATACCCCAGCACCAATCGCGATCGCTGCGGCCCTTTGCCAACGGCAAGAGCACGCAGGGCTTCGGGCCCCGTGGACAGGGCAATCGCCTTGCCCAGAAGCTGGGTACTGGCGCATTGGTAATCGGGGCTGTGCAGGAGAAAATCACGCCCGGACTCCACCGGCCCGCCACAGTACAGCGCGACCGAGCGGCGGCTTCGGGATCGGATGCCCAACTGATCCAGCAACTCCCGAAATGACGCCCGGCCACCGGCGCGGTTGACAATCAACCCCTGCAGATGGCGGTTGGCGACCAGCTACTGCCCCGTGAGACCGACGTCAGGATTAACGCTACCGGCAACCGCGGCCATTAGCCAAAATCGGAATGCTCGCTTCAAGGTCATCGCCATTGGGGATCCTCTCCAGACTGCGGGGAAGCTTCTACTCCTTCACGCTGCCCAGCACCAATCCCTCCACGTAGTAGCGCTGCAGGGCCAGGAACAGCGCCAGAACCGGCAACAGGGTCAGCACCGCACCCGCCATCATCAGTTCGGTATCCAACGCGTGTTCCCCCATCAGATTTGCCAGGGCCACGGGCAAGGTATGGCGCTCGCTGTCGGCCAGCACGATCAGTGGCCACATGAAGTCGTTCCAGGCTCCCAGGAACGTGAAGATCGCCAGTGTCACCAGGATCGGGCTCAGCAACGGCAGCGCCAGCGAGAGGAAGATGCGCAGTTCGCCGGCGCCGTCGATCCGGGCTGCTTCCAGCAGGCTGTCGGGGATGGACAAGGCATATTGCCGCACCAGGAAAATGCCGAAAATTCCCGCCATTCCCGGCACGATCACCCCGCCGTAGCCATTGATCAGGCCCAGCTGTTTAAGCAGCAGAAACAAGGGCAACATGGCCACCTGGCCGGGAATGGCCATGGCCGCCAGCAGGAGCCGAAAGAGGCGGTCGCGACCGGCGAAACGCAACTTGGCGAAGGCATAACCGGCCAGGGTGTTGAACACCAGTGACAAGGCCGTCACCGCGATGGCCAGCAGGCTGCTGTTGGCCAGATAGCGGGCCAGATCCAACTGGGCGAACAGGGTCCGGTAATGTTCCAGGGTCAACCGTTCCGGCAGCAGTGGCGGCGGCAGGTGTAGCGCCGCGTTGGCAGGCATCAGCGAAACCGACAGCATCCACAGCAAGGGAAACAGGGTCACCGCGGCCAGCGCGGCCAGCGCGGCGTTGACCGTAACGGCAGCGGCCCGGTTCATGGTTTCCGCAGCCGCAATTGCAGCCAGGTCGCGCAGGCTATGAGCGCAAACAGCACGAAGGCGATGGAGGAAGCGTATCCCACGTTCCACCAGCGAAAACCTTCCCGGAACATGAGCAAGCCCAAACTGAGGGTGCTATCAGCAGGCCCCCCCTGCGTCATCAGATAGGGCTCGGCGAACAGCTGAAAATGGCCGATCATGGTGATGATCGTGACGAACAGGAAGGTCGGCGCCAGCGCCGGCAGCGTCACATGCAAGAATTGCCGGAAAGCCCCGGCACCGTCGATCGCCGCCGCTTCGTAAAGCCGCCGCGGAATGGACTGCAAACCGGCGACGAACACGATCATGTTGAAGCCGAAGTTCTTCCACACCGCCATCAGGATGATGGAAGGCATCGCCCAGCGGGGATCGCCCAGCCAGTCCACCGGCGCGATGCCGACCACGGCCAGGGCATGATTCAGAAACCCGTAGCGCGGATGGTAGAGATAGCGCCACACCACCGCGACCGCCACCAGGGTGGTCACCACCGGCACGAAAAACACGCTGCGAAAAACCGAAGGCCAGCGCACCAGGCGGTGGTTCACCAACAAGGCCGCCGCCAGCGATACCGCCACCGACAAGGGGCCACCAACCACCACGAAATAGCCGGTATTGCGAAGCGCCATCCAAAACTGGAGGCTGCTGGACAGCTGCTGGTAGTTGCCCAGGCCGATCCAGCGCAGGGAGGACAGGTCGCCGAGGGCGTAAATGTCGAAATCGGTGAAACTCAGCAACAACGCGGCCCCGACGGGCGCGAAAAAAAACACCGTCAGCAGCGAAAGCGCCGGGGCTACGAACCAGACTCCCGGCGACCCCAGCCTCATCGCCACCGCCCGCGGCTGAGGCCTGTCGGTCGGCACCGAGTCAAGGGTTGACGATCATCGGCGCATATTCCTCGCGCCGGGCCGGAGCACCCCGTTTCGAGGCCTCCCGCAATGCCGCCTTGGATTCCGTGAGTTCGGCGTCCTTTTCCTTCAGCGTTGCCAGCAGACGTTCGTTGTCGGACTTCATCTTTTCCAGCTCTTCGATGCGGCTGCTGCGGGTCTTATCCAGCGCAGAAAACCGCTTGGTTTCCTGCTCCAGCCTCTCCTTCTCCTTTTTCAACCGATCCAACTCTTCCTGCTGAGCCTGCCGCATTTGTTCCACCTGTTCGTAACGCCTCAATTCCTGTTCCAGCCGCTGCTTTTCCTGGCCAACCCGCGCCAGTTCCGCCAGACTCGCGGTGCGGTCTTCCGCGCTCTTGTCGCGATCGTGCAGGGCTTTTTCCAATTCTGCCTTCTCCCGCTGGATCGCCGAGAGTTTCGCCTCGTAATCCTTCTGCGCGGTGCGGTCGACGTCGACGTCCTGAATCTTGCGTTCCAGTTGCTCCTTCTCCTGCTGAATCTTGCGCAACTCTTCGACCCGCGTCAGATTGGTCTCCCGCTCTGCCTTCATTTTGTTGAGCTCGCTCATCAACCGCTCGTTCTCCTGCTGAATCCGGTCCATGTCAGCGGACTTGCGGGTTTCCTCGACGTCAGCCGGCTTGTCGCAGCCGGCGAAACAGAAGTCGCTGCTGAGCGAGGAATTCTCCCAAGGCGTCTGACGGCCTCCGGTTTCCTGACTGACGCCGATGCGCACCCGCTTGAACATTTCCTCGACCCCAAGACCGGGCGTGTCGAGATTCTTCAGAAGGTATTTGGTATAGACGCCGTTTCGCCCGGCACCGTCTTCCGCCACATTGTTGGGGGCGGTGGCGAAGGCGATGATGGAACCGGTAGGGCCGCTCATGCCCTGGAGACCGCGGGACCCGCCGCGAAGCCCGCGGAAGGGATTGTTGCGGCAGGCATCGAGGATGACGATGTTGAGCTTGCTGCCCGACTCTTCCATGGTATCGAGCACATAGCCGACATCCAACGCCTTGTATTTCAGGTCGGTCTCGGAACGGATGTCCTGCTTGACCGGGATCAGGTAGTTGGCACCGCTGGCCTGAACCCCATGGCCCGCATAGTAAAACAGCGCCACCTCGCTGGTCTTGAGGCCATCGCCGAAGCGGCGGACCGCTTCCTCCATGGCTCGCAGGTCGGCGTCCTGGGCGTGAATAACCTCAAACCCCACCTTTTTCAGTGCGGCGGCCATGTCCTTGGCGTCATTCGCCGCATTCTTCAGCGCCTGTTCGCCGTAAGACTGGTTACCGATGACCAGGGCGATCTTGCTGGCGGCCATCCCGGAACAGGACCATAGCCCCATCGCCAGAATTCCCGCAACGCGCGCCCATCGGCGTGCCATGCCGAACCGTGAGTTCGTTGCAGAGACGACATCGTTGCGATGAGAAAACATAGGTGTTGCCCCGAATGACTAAGCGAATGACCCTGACGAAACCCTTGCGCGACCGAGCAAGAATAGCCCAATCCCAAAACCAGTTAGTTTACCGTTTGTACAGAAAATTCGGCTTAGCGCTCGCAGTCGTGCCGGTCTCCAGCCGGTCGTCGGTTAGACCCCGAAAAGACGAAAAACGCGCCCAGCGGCGAGCCGGACGCGCATCGAAACTCCCCTTTCGGCCCGGCTTATTCGACCGTGACCGAACCGGCGGTCGCCACCGATTTCTCACCGATGGACAGATTCAGGTTTTCTGCATTCGCAGAGCTGTTCAGGACAGTACTGTTCTTGATTTCCGCGCCGTTGCGGATATTGACGGAACCGGTGCTGGCCAGCGATTCCTCTCCGATGGACAGGTTCAGGTTCTGGCTGTTGATGCTGGTGTTGGCGATGGTGGAATCCTTGATTTCCGTGCCTTCCGCCATTACGCCCAGGGAAGCGGCGGTGAATGCGACAAATACCAGGCCTTTGATTACGTTCTTCATGATCTTGACTCCCGAAATGATTATGTTGGTTTTTGATTGCCGGCGTCCTTGTCTGGCGCCGTCGTCCACCTCTTCGGGATAGAAGCCGAATCCAACCCGGGCAAATGCCACGGTTGCCCGCTAGGGAAGCGCTGAATAAATCCATCCTGGATTTCTCAGCGCCCGTGACCGGAAAACGCGGTTTCCCGGTCACTCACAAAATCAGCGACTTACAGCCACCGATTTTGACGGTGCATCCCTGCACCGTGGGAACCGCTGAATAAATCAGCGGTTCCCTAGCCCTCCCGACGCATGTGGGGAAACAGGATCACGTCGCGGATCGAGGGCGAATCGGTGAAGAACATCACCAACCGGTCGATACCGATGCCCTCCCCCGCCGTCGGCGGCATGCCGTACTCCAGGGCACGGATGTAGTCGGCGTCGTAGTGCATCGCCTCCTCATCGCCCGCATCCTTGTCCTCCACCTGCTTGCGGAAGCGCTCGGCCTGGTCCTCCGGGTCGTTCAGCTCGGAGAAGCCGTTGGCCAGCTCGCGCCCGGCCACGAAGAACTCGAAGCGGTCGGTGATGAAAGGATCGGCGTCGTTGCCGCGCGCGAGGGGCGAAACTTCCGCCGGGTATTCGGTGATGAAGGTGGGTTGCTCCAACCGGTGCTCCACGGTTTTCTCGAAGATCTCGGTCTGAATTTTGCCCAGGCCATCGCCGGCCTTGATCGGGATGCCGAGGCGCTGGGCCACCACAACTGCCGCGTCCCGAGTCGCCAGATCGGATTGTTTGAGGTCCGGGTTGAAGTGCAGCACCGATTCCAGCAGGGTCATGCGCACGAAAGGCTTGCCCAGATCGAACGTCTGGCCCTGATAAGGAATCTCCAGGGAACCGATCACATCGCGGGCGATACCTCGCATCAGTTCCTCGGTCAAATCGATGAGTTCGCGGTAATCGGCATAGGCTTGGTAGAACTCGATCATGGTGAACTCGGGGTTGTGCCGGGTCGACAAGCCCTCGTTGCGGAAGCTGCGGTTGATCTCGAACACCTTCTCGAATCCGCCCACCACCAGCCGCTTGAGATAAAGCTCCGGCGCGATGCGCAGGTACAGATCCATGTCCAGCGCGTTATGGTGGGTGATGAAAGGCTTGGCGCGGGCGCCGCCGGGGATGACCTGCATCATGGGCGTCTCCGCCTCGATGAAGTCGCGCTGAGCGAGGAACTGCCGAATGTAGCTGACGATGCGGCTGCGGATCTGGAAGACCCGGCGCGATTCCTCCGTCATGATCAAATCCACGTAGCGCTGGCGATAGCGGACTTCCTGGTCGGTCAGGCCGTGGAATTTCTCAGGCAAGGGCCGCAACGACTTGGTGAGCAAACGGATGCTGGACGCCTTCACCGACAGCTCGCCGGTCTTGGTCTTGAACACCGTGCCCTCGACCCCGAGGATGTCGCCCATGTCCCAGGTCTTGAAGGCTTCATAGACGCCCTCCGGCAACGCATCCCTCTGCAGGAAAATCTGCATGCGCCCGGACATGTCCTGGATATGCGTAAAGCTCGCCTTGCCCATCAACCGCTTGGCCATCATGCGGCCAGCCAGCTTCACCCGGACGGCCCTCGCCTCCAGTTCTTCCGCGCTGGCCTCGCCAAACTGCTGGTGGAGGCGCTCGGCCAGGGCATCGCGCTGGAAGTC
>VEPB01000465.1 GCA_012026715.1 Methylococcaceae bacterium
CGACTGGCGCCCCCGCCCGTCCGCCGCCGCGCGCCGGTGAGGAAGCCGCCGCGCCCGCACGCCCCACTCGCGCCGGTGAGGAAGCCGTGCCGCCTACCGGCCGCCGCCCGGTGCCCGCCGCCGCCGAGGAGGCCGAGCCGCGTACCCGCCGCCGTCCGCCGCCGGTGACCGAGGAGATGCGGCAGGCCAGCGCCCGCCGCCGCGCCGAAGCAGCCGTGCCGGTGGTGGACCAGCTGCCCGAAGGCTCGGCCATGATGCCGCCCAACCCCAAGAGCCGTAAGGAAGCCCTGGAGATGCTGCGCAACAGCGTGACGCAGGACCCGAACCGGGAAGTGGGCGTCTACGTCAACACCGCAACCGGCGAGCATGTTCTGATCCAGGGTGACAGGGAACAAGTGTTCGTGGACCGCGACGCCAAGGGCAAGCCGGTCGGAATACTGGGCGAGGGCAACCCGCAGCGCTGGAAGGAACTCCTGGATTCCGACCGCGGCAACTGGCAACTGGTGGCCCACAACCATCCCGGCGAGGCCGACGCCTCCCGGGCCGGCTATGCCCGGCGCCTGCCCAGTGCGCGAGGCGGGGATTTCGCCGTGATGGAGCACGAATCGGCGCTGACTGGGGGAAAGACCCGGCACTCCGAGATCCATGTCACCCACGAGGGCCACACCTCGGTCACGGAGTTCGCCTACGACCCCGATTCGCCCCGGCCCTACGCCGTCATCTACGACGATCCCGCCACCGGCCAGCGGGTGTTCCGCCGCTTCGCCAGCCTGGAATCCTACGGTGAGTTCTTCCAGAACCTGACGGGCATCTCCCCGCATGTAGACGGGCCCGGTTCCCCCGCCGCAAAGTCGCCTGCGCGCACCGAGGTTGGCCCGGCTCCAGCCGGACGAGGCCGCTCGCCTTTTGCCACCGGCGGCGGTCCGGGCGAAGTGACGCCGCTGAAACCCACACCCGACAACCCCAGCGCGCGCACCGACAATTGCGGGTTCTGCGCCATCTCCCACGCGCTGTTCACGGAAACCGGGGTGCGCCCTCCGGGGGGCGCGGAGGGTCTCCACGCGGCGGCCACCGCGCGGCTGCAAAGCCGCAGTGCCGTCCCCATCGAGACACCGCCTCACACGCTCTACGCAGACCCGCTGCCGCGCGGCACCACCGACTTGACTGCGGCCGACCTGCGCGCGTCCCGTGGTCCGGTGGGAGGAGGCGAGGGTGTATTCGGCCCCGGCGACTGGACCCTCGCCCGGCAAGCGGAGGCTGCGGGCCTGCGCGTCAGTAGTAAGGAACCCGGCGAGGTAGACCGCGGTGCCGATTTCCTGAATCCAGCGCGCCAGGGCCAGCAGGCCGAACACGTTGAAGCCGTTGCCAGGTGTCGGGCGGCCGTGCGCGGCGCCGATTTCGACAACCTCCCGGAGCCGCAGCAGGAAGCCATGCGAGCTGCGGCGCGCACTGCGCGCGCGCGCCAGGCAGCTGCGAGCGTGCCGGGGAATTACATCGCTTATGTGGGGCCGAAGAGCGGCGGTAACCATTTCGTCAACGTTTCCATCGACGCCAACGGGAACTGGACGACCTACGACGCGCAAAGCGGCGTGCGCAGCACGGGGCCGCCGCCGGGGATCAGTCAGCTGTGGAAGGTTTCGGCTCCGGACATTTCTTTACGTGGGTCGGGGGGCGAGGGCGGCGGCTTGCCACCGGTGCCGGGCGCTGCGGGCAGGCCAGGCGGCGGTCCACCGCCGGTGCCGGCCAGCGCCGCAGGGCGCGCCCGAACGCCCGAGGGGCCCGGCCCGGCCGCCGCAGCGCGGCCCGGTGCAGTGCTGGAGGACGTCACCGCCAGGACCCGTGGCCAAGACGTCGAGGACTTTTTGGCCGAGAAGCAGGTCGAGCGTGACCGGCCGGCAGCGCCGCCTGCCGCGGGTCCCGCCGAGGTATCTACGGTGCGGCCCGCGCCGCCGAGGCCAGGCGAGCGGCCGGAAGGGATCCCGGCCTCGCCACGGCTGATCGATGCGCCGGAGCACGCGGCGCTGGCAGCCGGTACCCGGCCGGACGCAGGCGAAGGGAAGGCGCCGGCACCGCTTCCCAGGCTGGCCGACCATCCCGACCCGGTTGCCGGGTTCGTCCATGCGCAGGCCCGCGAGGCGGAACTGGCCGGGAAGGTGGCGGCGGCAGATGCGGACGAAGCGCGGCTTGCGGCACGAAAGGACGCCACCGCCGAGGCCCTGAAGGCGGTGCTGGACCGCATCGCCGCGGCCAGCCCGCGCAATCGCCATCTGGCCGACGTGGACCTGGACGACCCCGTGCAGGTCGAAAAGGTTCGCGCCCACGTGAACGCCCCGGCCCGGGCGGCTCGGCCCGGTGACAAGCCGACCCTCCTGCAGCAGCTGTTCGCCGACTTCGATGCCGCGCGCGCCCGGTATAGCGAGGAGCAGCCGCTGGCCCGCAAACGCACCGACGCGCTGCGGGCCGACCTCGGGGCGGTGCGCGACGACATTGCCACCCTGCAGCACCGCCTGGCCACCGAGGTGCGGCCGTACAACGATGTGCCGCTCAGTCCGCAGCTGCCCCCGCCGGTGGCCGGGTGGGACTACAAGCCGGTGCAGCTGGAGGGCGGCACCGCGGCGAACGAGTTGTCGCACCTGCACGGCTTCCAGGCCGAACTGCGTCTGGCCAACGACATCGTGGTGAACCGCGGCGAGCTGGTGGTGAGCTACGGCGACAAGATCGGCCGGCATGGCGCCGACGTGGTGTCGGTGCATCCCGAGACCGGGGAGGTGACGCTATGGGATTCCAAGTATCACGGCAGCGGCATGGTGGAAGAACAGTCGCCCACCTTTTCCGGCCGCCGGCTGCAGAATGCGATCGACGAGGCCATAGCGGATCTGCGCAGGGCGACGCATCTGCCGGCTAGTGTGCGTGATCTTGCCATCCGGAACCTGGAGAAAGGAAACTTCAAGGTGGCAACCGTGTCGTCGCGCGCACCGCCGCGCACCAACGCTTTTCCGATCACCGGCGAGGAGCACGGCGAGTTCCACGGAGGGCAGGCGGTGGGCGGAAGACAGGACGTGACAGAGCAGGAGCTGGAATGAGGACCTTCGATCCGGCGGGCTGGCGCGCCGAACTCAAGCGGACGCTGATCGGCATGGAGACGGCGCGGCGGCGCGAAGACTACCTGCCGAACGCAGTGGGCAGTGCGGCACGCGCTGGCGTCGACTTGTGCGTCTATGCCTGGCTGGTCGGGCTGCGGCGCGAGGTGGCGCCGATCCTGGCGAAATACCGCGACTGGCTGGCGGATGCGGTCGCCCGCAACGAATCCTTCGGCCAGCCGCCGGCCTATTTCGCGGCGATGCGCCTGGAGGCGCTGGCTCTGGCAGGTTGGATGCTGGACGGGGTCAGCGACCCCACGCTCTATCGCGCCACCCTGCCGCTCTACGAGGAGACCTGGGCAGCCGAGTCGGCGGGATTGGAGCAGGACGGACTGCCGGACGACGTCGACGACTACCTGCGCAACTGCGTGCTCGCAGAGGTGCCGGAGCAGGGGATGAAGCTGTGGTCGCGGTTCGGCAGCGGCGACCAAAAGGGGGCCACGGCCGGCCACGAAACGCTGGTGCTCGCGCAGCACATCTGTCGTGCGAACTGGGGCCGGGCGCCTGCAGATGCCGCGGGGCTGGACCTCGCCGGGCGGGTGCTGGCGCACCACCTCGCTGATTCCTGGCTGGCGCGGGGGCAAGCGCTGAGGGCTGCTCTCTGGCTGAAGGCCGGCTATTTCGTCGGCGGGGTCGAGGACGATCCGGAGGCCACGCTGCTGCGCGCCTATGTGCTCATGCCCGGGATCGTGCGGCCCCCGGCCGGCTGACGTGGTGGCTCACTCAGCGCTGCCGTTGTACCAGCAGCTTCTCGAGATTCTACGGCGGCGCACTGCTGGTGAAGCCTCCCGCCGCCGCCCTGGAAGCGTAACCGTCCGCCGAAGCGCGTTCTTTCCCTATGGAACTGGATCATCTAGCCCTAGGGTGTCATGCGCCAGCCGGTTTCCAGTTGTGGGGCAGCAGGCTGTCGATGTCCTTCTGCTTGGTGACGGGTAAGCGGGTCAGGACGTCTTTCAGGTAAGTCTCTGGATTGAGGTCCAGTCCTTGCAGGCCTGGATGAGGCTGAAAACGGTGGCGGCGATCTGGCCACCTTTCGACGAACGGAGGAACAACCAATTTTTGCGGTTATGCCAAGCTTTCCATAATGGCCGGTTCCGCCAATTCGGGAGAAATCCCGAAAGCTGTCGTTCGAGCACCTGAGGGAATCAAAGTCGAATGGCGGGTTTGGAGAACGGTTGGATTCCCGTTGTTCGTCGGCTCTACTTTGAAACCGGTCATCGCGGTTCGGGTGGGCTCGATGACAGCAATGGGTCGAAAGCAACCATTGTCGAAACCGCCACGGCCATTGAGTCATCCCGCAAGATTTAATACGGTAAATAATGATACTGCGGCATCTTCGCGGGGTGATCCGGCGGCGGTCCATACCCCGGATGCCTACCAGTTTGGCGCAAGGCTTTCATGACAGCGACTCGGAGGGTTGCATTCACCAGCTGCGCTCGGTATCTCCGGGCCGCGTCGGGATCATTCAGCTTGCGTTCGCAGTCAGGTCCCAGGTCGCCGTTGCACACCTCCATGCGGACCTGGAACGCCGGGCATTCGTCCACCCTCGCCAGATCGCCGCAGATGTCCTGGAAGCGAAACCACTCATCGATCTTGAGGTACTTCCGCTCGTGCTCAATCTGTCGGCGCACGCGGGAGCTGACTTCGACACCGGGTGGCGGTTCCTTGCGAAAGCACGCGAGGCGAGCGACTTTGCGAAGTGCCAGTGTGCCGTCCTCC
Organism: Methylococcaceae bacterium; assembly: GCA_012026715.1. Lineage (GTDB taxonomy): Bacteria > Pseudomonadota > Gammaproteobacteria > Methylococcales > Methylococcaceae > VEPB01. The sequence goes on from VEPB01000465.1 coordinate 4,860, forward strand.
TCGTCGTCCCCGTTGCCGAAACTGACATGCGTGTAGGGCGAAAACGGTCGGTGCGGGTGTGTTACCACCGTTGGGAACGGCCAGACCGTGGCATAGATTACGTTCGCTTTTTCCCGGCAGGCCGCATAGCCCCGTGCTGCCGGACTGGCGTCCGTCGCCACGCGGAGGTCCGCGCAGCCGGCCAGCGCCGCGGCAACGAAAGTTATCCCCAAGACCTGTGGAAATCTGTGGGGAACACAGGGCGTTGTTCCTTGATCCATGGCCAGTTCCTTACTTTGAACAATTCGTGACCACCCCCGAGGGTAGTCGAAAATTGAGACGATCGCACTCGATGGGTGTTTGGATGGATCAGATCCGCTTCTGCGTATGTGCAAAGTAAATGCTCAACGCCAGCGCGATCGCGATGCACCCTGCCGGCATCGCCTGTGGCGGTACCGGAAACGGCAGGGTCAGCCCGAGCAGCAGCACATAGAGGGTCCCCAGAATGGCATAGAAGCTGTACCGATGGGCCAGCGGGCTGGTGTAGTCGAAATTGCTCTGCTTGATCTTACGTCGAACCAGTCCGTCCACGGCGAAGGGTACAGCGGCGGCCGCCAGAAACGGCCACCACGCCAGCAACAGAAATCCCCGATGCATCATTTGGTACACGCTATCCCACAACACGATCAGTCGGCTCTCGATGAAGGCAAAGACCGTGTCCCGTCCAAAATCTTCGAATCCATACGATTGCTGGCGTTCTTGCTCGGTCGGAATGAAGTAGTGATGGATCTGGGCCCGGACGCCGGTCTCGACGAACAAATGGTTGAACCAATACCGCGCCGATACCCGAATTTCGAGATCCTTGTGCGCCCCGAAATAGTCGACGACCAGACGGGCTTCCGTCCGCTCGACGGTCTTCAACCACTGATCCGAGACCAGTGCCGTGACCAGGACGACCTCCAGAATCCAGACCATCACGCTGAGCAGGATGTTGCGGGGCATATTCAGTGTTCCCGGCCGTTATCCTTGGGACGAGCGGCCTTCAGCTCTGGCGGCAAAAGCAACAGCCGAAGATCCCGTTTGGGCGGGTGTTGGGCTTCCAGCCTTTGCGTCGCTTCATGGAGCAAAGCCCGGACGAAGATTTCCAGCCGGTCAAAGTCCTTCATCTCGGACTTCACGGCATTGTGATAGGCACGGACAGCAGCCGACAAACTTTGTCCGATGGCGTCATCAACGGCATCCCGATCGAGGTTGAGCGCGTAGGCGTACTGGTAGAGATTCCGGGCCAGGGTCTTGGAGCCCGGCCAATCGATCTCGAGAATGCTCAATTTTTCGTTGTCGGCACGGTGTTTCTGTTTCCAGGCTTTCAGGGGATCGACTTTCTTGGGTTCAGTGGTCTGAGGATCTGTGGGGATGGCAGTCTTGCGGGTCTTATTGGTCGTCATGCGAGCGTCCTACGGGTCCAGTTGCGAGCGAAGCACCGGCAGACGCCCTTTGACGACACGGCCACCGGAAAGCTTCGCGATAAAGTGAAGATCGGGAAGTTTCCCGAGCAGCTGGGGCGCAAACAGATCCCCCTCTTCCTCCATGAGGCGCTCGCCGATATTGCCGGAGAACACCGCCGGGTTGCTTGAATGGGTGGAGACTCCCTGTGTCCGCATGATGTACTGAAGTCGCGTCTTGGGCAGGTTGTCGGTGATGTACTGTTGCGTCTCCGAGTCGGTGACACGCAATGCGACCAGGTTGTTGACGTTGCCCAGGATCTGGCGGGCCTTGGCATCGGAACCGGTCTTGGCTGCGAAGTCGGCGAAGGTCTGGGTGGCGATGAACAGCCGCAGACGGGCGCCGCGCCCTTTGTTCAGGAGCTGAATGCAGGGGTCGTTGATGCCCTCGGCGGCCTCGTCGACGAAGATGTTCACCGGCCGGTTATCGACCCCGTAGTTGTAGCGGTCGCCCGCAACGGAGGCGAGATCGGCCAGCAGAATCGAGCCGATGGCACTGCCGACCATGCCGTCGGACAGCGAATCCAGTCCGATGTAGGCCACTTGGGCATTGTTGATGATTCGGGCCGAATCGGTGATGGGCCTAAGGTCATCCACGTCGGTCGGGTCCGGTGACAGTAAGGGTCCCAGCGTGCCGGATGTCAGCATATTCATCGTCGGCAGGAGCGAGGAGATCATCTTGCCGAAGTGGGTACGGTCGTGCTCGAACATGGACAGCAGGCCCTCGAGATCCATATTCGGGTGCTCTTCCTGGACCGCGTCCCGATAGAACCGGACCAGGGCCGCTGCCCGGGCGTCGGTGTCCTTGGTCTTTCCCGAAATCCGCGATTGCCAGCCGTCGGGCAGGCATTGGTCGAAATAGCGTTCGAGCGCCCGAACCACCAGTGTGCCCGGACCGCCTTCCAGATAACGCCGCAGCTTGACCAGCGTGGGTCGTTGTTCAATCGACACCAGACCTTGCACGATATTGTCGAGGGCCTTGGCGCCGAAGGCCTTGAAGGGATCGGAAGCGCCCTCCCCCGGCGTGACGGCGGCAATCCGGCTGGCCACTTCCGAGGCGCGATTGAAGTTGCGCAAAGGATCCAGCCGCGCGCTGTCTTCCGGAAAGGCGGGATGGAAATAGACGAACCGCTCCGGATGTCCCATCATCCGGCACACCCGCTCGGCGCACCACTTCAAGTCCTTGTCGCCCTTCGGGGCGATGATGATGACGGCTTCGCCCCGTAAGACCGCCTGCGTGACCAACGTGTCGAACAAGCGGGTTTTCCCGCTGCCGGTGGTCCCCACAATGAGCGTGTGACCGGCGGTATGGGCCAGCGGCTGACGGATGTCCGTTTCTGTCGCTTCGAGCCCATGAATCCAGATGTCGCCCATGCGCTGGGGATCGATCGGAATCAGGTCGGACATGTCCCGTTTGAGAATCTCGTAGGCCATCTGGGCATGGCGCTGGCCCCAGTCGAATCCCCAGCCGAACCACAGGTCGTCGGGGTGTTTGGCCACGTTGCGCTGCAGCGCTTCCACCACCAGGAACTGGAACACGTAGCGCTTCAGGATCCACTTCCGTCGCCAGATGCCGTATGCCGACGGCACGCGGGAAGCGGCGGCCAGCAGACTGAAGTACAGGAGCCAGCGGAACGGTTCCCAGGGCAGCTCGGACCAGCGGGAGACCGGATAGGCCATCGCCGCGGTCACCAACCATCCGCCGATGGCGGTCAATTCGAAATTGGGGCGCCAGGGCAGTTCGTAGTCGTATTCACCTTTCACGACATCGGTTCCTTCCGGAGAACGCGCACCGAAACTTGTCCGTCGAGCTGAGCTTGCGGGTGTCGGTGTAATCCGATGATCAATTGCGCCCGAACGACACCGGGATGGAGCTGGATGTACCAATCGAGAATGCCGTAGGGGACCGTCAGCCAATCACCGGCATCGGTGACGACGAAGGGCAGGCTTTCACGGCGTTGGATTTGCCGGATCAGATCGTCCGCCGGCGGGTAACCGGGCTGCTTTGGCTTCGAAGGGCCGTCCGGTTTCGGTCCCCCTGCCCCGGGACCAACCGGTGTGGACTTGACCTGTGGGCGGGGTGTCTCCGATGGCGGTGCGTCAGGCTCCTCCGCAGGTGGGCTCGACCGCGGAGGTGACGGCCTTGGTCGTTGGTCCCGCACCTGATTTTCCGATCCCGAAGGCGAGGCAATCAGCATTTCCCAAACCCGCGCGACCTCGCGCTTGAGCACGACGCCCCCGACGCCATCGATCACGCGGACCTTGAGCAACGGGGCTTTGATGTCGGTTTCGATCCACGAGGCGTCATCAAGTAGCCGCAGCAAATCCTCGGGCTCTTTCCCGATTCGCCGTGCGGCTCCTGGATGCGGCAGAAAAAGCCGCCCGTCGTCCAGCACACGGATGCGACCAGCGCCGGTTTTTTGGTCCAGGGATGCGACCAGCGCCAACAACCATTCGCCGGCCTCGCCTTTAGCGCGCAGCCAGGCCGTCGCCTTCACCTGGGCTTCATTCGCGTCCTTGGCCACCGCATCCGAAGGACGTTGCGCTGCAGGAGGTTCCGAGCCCTGTTCGGCAGGGATTGCTTGGCTGTCCTTGTGCGACGCGGTATCGGGGGGGCAGCCCGGGGGGGACGGAGGCTTCGATCTGGATTCCTTCCGCTTTCGCCTCGGATCCGATGGACCGGCTTGAGCTTCACTCGATTCCGGTTCCGGAGGCGTTTCAGACGGCGTGCTGGGATTGGTGTCCGCCACGGACGCAGTCGGTGGCGGCGCTGCGGAAACCGGCGGCAGCAGCGCTGTCGCAGAATCCGGTACGGCGACGGTGACGGATCCCGGGGCATTTCCCTTGGCCGGGGTGTTTTCCGGAACGGACTCCCCTTCGACGATGACCGGCGGCTCTCCGCTGTAGAGCAGGTCCGGCGTGGCTACCCGCAGCATGTACAGCGCAGTCCCCAGATCCGCCGGCAGCATGCGCCAGTAGCGCTGATTTCGTCCGTCTGCGGTCTGTTGGGGGATCGCCAGGCCGCGTTCGAGGAGGATGTCGGCGAGGGTGTCGGCGTCGCGCGGAATGCCGGCAACCTTGTCCTTGGCCAACAGCTCGATGACGTCCTGGGCCCCGGCCTTCCACACCACATAGAGCCCCGAGTCGAAACGCCAGATGCGGGCGCCCTTGGTGTTGGCGCTCCAACGGCCGCTGTTCACTAACCGGCGCATGGCATCGAGCAGGTATTTCTCGACCGGCACGCCCAGGGAGGCATCAGTCTGGATGTGGTTCGCCTTCAGATCCCGTTCGACACTCTTGCGGTCCGCATCCAGGACCAGGGTATGGAACATCGCACCGCGATCCACCCCGGCGATCGCCTCCAACATGGCCTGCATGATTTCGGGGCCCTGCTGAGTAAGGTACGACAAGCAGTCAGTCGTCAGGACCCGCTCCGTGACCAGGACGGAAAACTGCTCGTGCCGCTGATGGCGCTTGTCCCGCCATCGCAAAAAGTAGTGGTCGACATCGTTCTTGTCGGCCCAGTCGCTGAGATTTTCCAGGTAGGGATTCCATGCCGTGCTCCCGGACCGGTCCACCACCGAAAGGTCCGATACGGGCTTCCCAATGTCATGGAGCAAACCGGCCAGGCAGACGGCCAATCGCCATTTCGGTTCGCGCTGCTTTCGCTCGTACGGTGTCGCGGCCGGTTCGAACATCACCCCTTCCGAAGCGAGTAGCGCCCAGTGAGCCACTTCAAGCCCGTGGCGGAACAGGCCACCGGCGCCGCGATGGTGGTGAGCCTCCGATGCCGGCAGTAAATGCGAATACGCTGCGAAGCGCTCGATTACGGGCCAGGCGATCGTCCGGTAGTCGGTACCGGGCAGCGCAAGGGTATGACGGATCGCCTCTATCAGTTCAGCCTGGGTTGCAAGGATGCGATCGACAGCCGCAGCCGGCAGTCCTTTTGCGAACGGCGGGTAGCGAGGGATTTCCTCGTCCGTGACGGTAACGGCCGGCAACGGTTGCACTGGCGGTTGAACGGACATCCATTTTTTGAAGAGTGACAGCATGATTTTTAGGCTGCCACAAAATCACGTAGGCATGTTGCCGAATAAATGCCTGATTTGATGCAGCTATTCGGCGGCACCGGTGTTCCGAACTGCGGTAGCCTGGAAGCCCTTATTTTTCGGGTCCAAACCATGAACGCTGCACGACCTACCGCGCTTTTTCTTTCACTGTCCCTTCTCAGTGGCTGCGCCTTCCATCGTCCGACCCAGGAAACCTCTGCGGAGGTGATTCGGTCGTTCGCTCACGGCCCCACCGATAAACCTTGGACGCTGGGAGTCTCCTGGTTGTCCGGCGGGATCGGCGGTGCCGCCATCCGTTCAGCCGGATTCGAACACGTGATCCGGCGCAATCTGCCCGTCCGGCAGGTTCATGTGGCTTCCCTTTCCCCGGTGGAAATCACGCCCCTGGAGGACCACCCATCTGGCTACGCCGAGGATGATGTCGAACGCGCCTGGCGGAAGTTCTGCAGACATCAGATCGACATGACGGATGGCGATCAGGAGATTGTTCGTAAAACGACGATTCCCGTTCAGCTAATCACGAACTGCCAGAGCGGCAGCGTATGGAAATAATGTCAACCTATCAGCTCGCTGAGGAGATTGTCCGCGACGGCGATCCGCGTCTTGAAGCGCTCTTGGCGGCTTGCCACGCCGACAAGCGACGCCCGTTGTGTTTGTGCCAAGACCCAGGGATCGAGATGTACGTGGCCCAGATCCGTGGCCGGCACATCATCAAGCGGATGCCGAATTCCGGGAGCCACCATCATCCGAACTGCGATTCCTACGAGCCCCCCACGGACCTGTCCGGCCTCGGACCGTTGATCGGGTCCGCAATTCAGGAAAATGTCGAAGAAGGACAGACCAATCTGAGGCTCGACTTTAGCCTGTCCAAAACATCCCGGAAATCCAGTCAATCGGGCAGCGGCGTGGAACGCGACAGCGTGGCTTCCACTGGCAATAAGCTCAGCTTGCGCAGCACCCTCCACTTTCTCTGGGAACAGGCCGAATTCAATCGCTGGTCGCCTTCCATGTCCGGGAAACGGACTTGGTATACCGTCCGAAAATTCCTAATGCAGGCCGCCGAAGGAAAAAAGGCGAAAGGATCACCCTTGACCGATTTCCTCTTCGTACCGGAAGTATTTTCAATCGACCATAAGGACGAAATTACGCAGCGCCGGATGACGCGGTTAAATAAGCCCCCCGAAGGTGGCCGCCGCCAATTGTGGCTCCTGGTGGGCGAAGTGAAGGAAATCCAGGAATCCCGTTTGGGTCACAAGCTGCTGATCAAGCATCTACCCGATTTCCCGATCATGTTGGACGAGGGACTATGCCGCCGCATGACGAATCGATTCGCCATGGAATTTGCCCTGTGGAACGCCCTCAATCATTCGCATCTGGTTCTGATCGGGACGTTTGAAGCCAGCCCAAGCGGCATCGCCACCCTGCAGACCGCCGCGCTGATGCTGGCGACCGAGACCTGGCTTCCTTTCGAATCCCTGTTCGAGTACACCCTTTTGGACACGCTCGTGCGCAACAACCGGCGCTTCATCAAGGGGCTGCGCTACAGCGTCCCCGCGACCCAACCACTGGCCAGCGCCGTTCTCACAGACATCCCGTCAGGCCCGGTGGCCCTTTATGTCGTCCCCCCGGACGCCGGCGAGGAGTTCAATATCGTTCTGGAATCTCTCATTGCTGAAAGTGACTTCCCGTCGTGGATCTGGCGTGCGGGTATTGACGAAATGCCGGATCTGCCGGCTATGAAGTGAACCTTAGATATAGCCCCGATCGGGTATTGGTCAATCTCCCCTTAACTATTGGAGTGAACCGTGATGAACGCACACGAATTAATTGTCTCCTGAATTCTCGATGTCTCACAACTTTTGGCGCTGTTTGTGCTTGGCAGCTCTCTATTCATCCGACAAGACCGAGCAAAGGTTATCGCGATTGGTTTGACCCCATCCGCGATATTTCAGATCTGGCGGTTTATGCCAGAATGGGTGTTTGAAAGCCTTGCCATCGTCAATGGTCTTTTCCTAATGACGCTCGCCTTGTCATTCGGTGTTTTCTATGCGGAATTACGATTGTTTTTCCCGCCACAAGGCAATCAAGGAATTCTATAACTATCAAAACAGGAGGTATATTTTGTACGCTATTCTGATAAATTTTGTGATCGTGCTGGTTATAATACTTTCAGCTCTTGCGATTGCCTTTAAAATAGATCGAATCTTCGGCAGAAAGAACTGGATAGCAATTAATACCGCTTTGGATGACTATGAAGAGATTATCGATGGGAAACTGTGGATTGGCAGAAATGCCGTGGCCCTTGCATCCGAGCGTCTCGACAATCCATCAGAGAGCGGTCCAATTCGCTACGAACACATTTGTCAAATGCAATCTGGCGCATGGTTTTTATTCACTGTAGAGGTTACTCAAGGTATTGTTATCTCCAGAAGTATTCGGCCCTGTGACGAGACTGCAGTAAAAGCCCGTCTACAGCGCCACAAAGATGTTTATATCCGTTGCTTTGGCCAGCCTACCATAGCGTAACAAGAAAAATAACATGTGTTCTAGGGGATCTCTAAACCGAACTCAAAACCTAAGCCCGTGTGATAGCGGAAAAACCTTAGCGGGGCACCATCCGCCGTTCGGCGTCAGGTGACTCGTTTGACCATCCGCGTGTGACCGATCAGCCGCGCCCAACGGGTTCCCAGATCAAGCCAGCAAAGGCAGAAGGCCTCCCTCAGCACTGCCAAGGCGGTTGGTGCGTTCCAAGTCATCCGATTCTCGGCCGGGTGGAGTTCGAATTCCAGTGCCAACTGATGGGCAAATTGGGCACAGCGCGCCAGGTGGTAACGGTTGGAAATCAGGACGGCCTGGCGATTTCCCGTGGAAACCATGAGCTCTCGGGCATTGCGCAGGTTCTCCAGCGTGTTTTCCGACTCTGCTTCCAAACGGAGTCGATTTACGAGCCGCGGATTCAGATTCACCAACTGATGAAACGCCACATCAGCCTCTGTGCTTCCGGGCTGCCCACCGCCCAGCAATATGGCATGACTGTGAGGATCGGCGGTCAAGAGCCGATAGGCCGCGTGGATGCGCGCCTGAAAGTCGAAGTCCGGCAATCCGCTCGCTAAACGCTTGCCGAACACCAGCAGGCAAGCTCCCTGGGAATTGGTTTCGCGGGTTGTTACGGCGATCCGCACTACCCGCACCAAATAGATCAGATAGATCAGCCCGGCAGAAAGAACGCAGGCACAAAGGGTTGCGCAGAGCGAGTGCAGCGTATCGCGCTGCCGATAAGGGTCGTGGGAATTCAATCGATCCACTGCCCCAGGCCGGTCGCTCGATCCGCCATGCTGTTACCTAGGTCCGGAATTCGGCTTGGTGGTGTCAAACGTGAGTTCGCTCCCGAAATCCGACAATGTCTTTCTCGATCGCGGCCAATTCACAGATGCTGACACCGTCTCCGTCTCTGAAGTTGATGCTTTGTCCGTCGTTTGCCCCCCGCATTTCCACGGCAGCTCAGTCGGTGGAGCGTTCTGCAAGGCTCCGAAGAGTAACCCTGGGCTATCCCGCCAACTTCGCTACCTGATCCTTGAGCTTCGGGCTCGCTTTGAATACCACCACCCGTCGCGCTTCGATTGTGAACTCCTCAAGCGTCCTCGGATTACGCCCCGGACGTTTCCGCTTCTCGCGGACTTCAAACTTCCCCATTCCGGACAACTTGATCTCTTCGCCTGAGGCCAGGGTGTCTTTCATGGTTTCGAACAGTTGATCCACAAATCCAGCGGCCGCCTTCGGATCCCAATGAAGATCCGACACCAACCGGTCCACCAAAGAGACCTTAATCAAGGCCATCGCTAAACCACCGTCATGATTCGATTGAAAAGCCACTATAGTGCGGCGAGAAAAGCAGTTGCGAGCGGTCATTCCAGGTACGCCAGGTGTCTATCGGCACCCGCGCGCTGGGGGAAATTTTATCGCCAATTTTATGAATCGTGAATGGAAGCAGATTCCCCCGCACCCGTTAGTGACCGACTGGAGGCGTGACGATGCTTGGTTCCAATTCCAGGATACTTGTGTTCAAGACCCCGCCCGATGTCGAAATAACGTTGTCGCGACTGCTCAGCCAGAGGATCATGACTGGCCGCTTAATCGTTACCTTTGCGTAATTCTGGTAACGACTCGCCAGCTTCCTTAGATCGCCCCAATCCCCCTTCCACAGGAAAAAGTGCTCATCGCTCACGTCGCCACCGGTTTTCGGATCACCCGGAATTTGCCGCACGAAACCGTCAAGGAGGTATCGCCCCGGAATGGGACTGAGAGGTTTGGCCCCAAGTGCCGCCAAAGCACTGAGGACCTCATCTCGCTTGGCCGCCAGTTGTTTATGCGACTCTTCGGTCAGAAACGAGAAATCCACCCAAAGCCACTGCGAGCCGACGCGATTGAGCCTGCCGATTTGATCGCACGCAGTGAAAGTGGAGCTTCCCTCTGTCTCAAGATCGACGGAATTCTCCGTAATCGCCAAGGTATAGTGATCGCGACGTCCACCGTTTATGAAGACAATCCGGTAGTCACCAAGCTCCGTCGGAAGAACGATGCGCTCTTGGATCGGTGCCGGCTCCTTCGCCATCCGGCAAGTATCGTAGGCATCCGAGGGCGCCACATCGAGCAGTCTTATTGTGATCTCCCGATCGTCGCGCTCTTCCCGAAACACAATCCGCCGGCACTCGTACTCGAATACGCCAGGTAGAGCAAGAGATAACGTCAGCCCAGGCGATCGATGCCGACCATCTTCCAGTTGAAAGCGCAAAACATCCGGCAGCCCTGGCATCGCCGGGGCGGCTTTGCCCGCCGTTCCTGACAGCAGGCAGAGAAGCGAAAGACAGATGGTTCGGGTGATCGACTGCCGCTGCACTTGGATGGATTTGATCTTCATCGTTCGTCCGTTCGGTTTACATGCCGCGGATTTTGCCGCTGTCCATTCACATCGCAACCTAAGGTGGTGTCATGGCGCACGGCAAGATACTCTTCTTCCGATCTGTCGCGTGCATGATCGCTCGGTTCAGGTTGGCCAAGATTTCGCCAACGCCTCTTGGATGACTGGAATGGTGCCTCTTTTCGCTTTCGAGTTCATCGTGACCCGCACGATCACAAGGCCTTATTTCATGCAACTCCATCGACTGACCCAGGCGATGCCACAGCCGCTGCCGTTACAGTGGAATCGGATAATGAGGGGACGGATCGGTACCGACATTCATCCATTTTCTGGACCTTCCGGCGCGGTTCATCTGCGTCGCCCCAATGACATCGAGCCAACGACTTGGCTACTGATGTTCGTTCGCTCCAGGGAGACATTCGATTCGCGACCCTGCTGAAATCACAGGCTCCTCGCCTTTGTCCGTTGCCTCCCGAGACCGCCGTTCGGCCATCGGCAATGTGATGCGTCAGCCGCCCACCGTGAGACAAGCTCCTGTTCCAATGGATTTTCCTTACCAGTTTGATCATTCGCGCGACTCAGAGCAATTCCCTTGAGCTTGTCAAATTACGAGGAAACCAGAACGATTCGAGCAGCCGTCCCAGATGATGCGTTGGCCATCAGCACGCTGCTCATTGAGCTGACAGCGCGTTACATCGCCCACGAGCTTTCGCCCGAGGGGGCCAAACGCCTCCTCGGTTCAATGGAGGAGACGGCCATCCGGCGCTATATGGCATCCGGATATCGCTACCACGTCGCCGAGGCTCATGGAGAACTGGCTGGTGTCATCTCCGTGCGGAACAACCAGCATCTTTATCACCTTTTCGTGGCCGAACCATTCCAAGGTCAAGGCTTGGCAAGAGCGCTCTGGCTGACAGCCAAATCTGCGAGCGTCGAAGCCGGCAATCCGGGTGTGTTCACCGTGAATTCCTCGCGCTTTGCCGTCGGCATGTATAAGAATTTCGGCTTTATCGGCCATGGCGAAATGGTCGATCAATCGGGGGTCATCCATATCCCGATGCAGTTGGAGTGCAGGACGTGAAACGCCCGCTGCCATACCAAAAGTTCGGTTCGGAGCGAGGCAGGATCGTCGTCTACTTCCACGGCGCTCCCGGCTCTCCCCGAGAAACCGCACTGTTCGACCGACTCGGAAAAGAATATGGCCTGACCTTCCTCTGCTTCGACCGGTTCACTCTCAACCGCTCACTGCACGGCGAGGCATATTTTCGTACCTTGGCGGCGGCGATTTCCGAGGTGGCCGGCGGAACGCCCATCGACCTGATTGGTTTCTCGATCGGCGCCTTCGTGGCTTTGCAGACCGGCCACTTGCTCGAATCAGGCATCCGCAGCCTCCATCTGGTATCAGCTGCGGCGCCGCTTGAAGCAGGTGATTTGCTCGACGCCATGGCCGGCGGCGGGATTTTCCGGTTGGCGCGGACGGTCCCGACGCTGTTCGAATACTTATCCTGCGGACAAGGCCTGCTCGCTCGAGCGTACCCGGATGCATTGTTTAGCCTGCTTTTTGCGAGTGCCGCCGGCGAAGATCGGACACTGGCAGCCGACCCGAACTTTAAGGCGCAGATGAAAGAAATTCTGCGGGACTGCTTCGCCAAGCGGACACTTGGCTATATCAGGGACATCGAGGCTTATGTGCAGCCGTGGGGAACCATGCTGTCCGATATCGCCGCCGAAACCCAGATATGGCACGGCAGACAGGACAACTGGTCGCCGGTAGGGATGGCCGATTACCTGGCCTCGGAGATTCCCGGTTGTTCGCAGGTCGAAATTCTGGATGGTTTATCGCATTATTCCTGTCTTTATCAGTCGGCGGAGGGCCTCTGCCGCCGTCTCGCCCGACCCGCTGGCTGATCGGGCTAAATCGGAGTTTTCCCATGTCCAAATCCACCGTCACCTACTGGAACCCGCTGCTCCCGGAGAACGGTAGAACATGGCAGCCTATCTGCGGATTGGAAGGGATGGCCGAGGAACTCACCTTGAGCCTGGACGAGGAGACCGGCGAATATACCCGCCTGACCCGATTTCATCCGGGGGCCGCCACCGGCGCCTTTGGCGGCAAACGCCATTCCTACCCGGAGGAAGTCTTCATCGTCAGTGGCCGCCTGTACGACGAGGCATTCGACCTTTGGCTGGAACTGGGGCATTACGCCAGCCGTCTGCGTATTCCACGCCATTCGGCCACCGAATCCACCGTGATTCGGCCACCCATTCCACGCGCATTCGGCCGGGGCGGTCGGAGCGAAGCGACGATGGCGGGTTGAGATTACTCAGGGGTGGCTGTAGCCGGCAATGTTGAGTGGTCTGCGCTCTGTTCGGATGCCAGGGTGGCTTCCGGTGGTTGCGCAGGAAGGCCGAGTTCTTCGGCAAGGTTTTCACGCATGGATTTTCCCTTGAGTTTGAAGCGGTAAGCGTTATGCACCAGCCGGTCGAGGATGGCGTCGGCCAGGGTGGGA
>VEPB01000332.1 GCA_012026715.1 Methylococcaceae bacterium
GATCGTCGGCAGCGTCAGATGTGTTTTAGAGACAGAGGCGTCAGATGGTGCGGATGGACGTTCGATGATAAGGTTGTTTCGGCATTATATTTCAGGCGCTTATCTGGTCCTGTTCCTGCTGGAGTTCGCCGTGTTCGGGGCGGCGTTTTTTGTCGGCGATGCGTTGAGGGGGCAGATTCGCGGCATCCCCTGGGGCAGTGCCGAAAACCTCTACGGACCGGCGGTGATCTACACCCTGGCGATGTGGACCAGCGCCACCGGAATCGGTCTGTACCGGCGGACCCAGAATACCGGTTCGGTGTTGCTGCTGCTGCGGATCGTCGCCACCTTCCTGGTGGGAACGGCCTTGATGATCCCGGTGTTTTACCTGTTCCCGGCGTTCCTGCGGGAGCGCAATGTCCTCTCCTACGCCCTGCTGAGCGGATTTTTCGGAGTCTTGCTGTGCCGCTTCCTGTTCTTCAAGTTGGTGGACCGGCAGGCGATCAAGCGACGGGTGATGGTGCTCGGGGCCGGCTATCGCGGCCACATGATCCAGGACTTCGAGAATCGCATGCCCGATGTCAGTTTCAAGGTGATCGGCTTTCTGCCCATGGGCGACGAGCCGGTGCGAGTCACGCACGACAAGGTTATCGATACCCGGCTGCTGTTGAACGAATATGCCATCAGCCACGACATCGACGAAATCGTGGTGGCGCCCGACGACCGCCGCGGCGGCAAGATGGCGGTGGACGAGATGCTGGATTGCAAGATGGCGGGGGTCCATGTGGTCGATCTGCTATCGTTCTTCGAGCGGGAGGCCGGGGCGATCCGGGTGGATTGCCTGCATCCCAGCTGGTTGATTTTTTCCGATGGCTTCCGCATCAGTGGCGGGCGTTCGGTGGTCAAGCGGTTGTTCGACGTCGTCATCAGCCTGATTTTGTGCGCGCTGGTCTGGCCGTTGATGCTGCTGGCAGCGATCGCGATCAAACTGGAGGACGGCCTGCAGGCGCCCGTGCTTTATCGGCAGCTGCGGGTGGGGCTCAATTGGAAGGTGTTCGTACTCGTCAAATTCCGCAGCATGCAGCCGGACGCCGAGCGCGACGGCAAGGCGCTCTGGACCGCCACCAACGACCATCGCATCACCTTCGTCGGCCGGGTGCTCCGCAAGTTCCGCATCGACGAACTGCCGCAACTGTTCAACGTGCTGAGGGGAGACATGAGTTTCGTCGGTCCCCGGCCCGAGCGTCCGGAGTTTGTCGAGAAATTTTCCGAATCCATCCCCTATTACTCGGAACGGCATCGGGTCAAGCCCGGCATTACCGGCTGGGCCCAGTTGAGCTACCCTTACGGGGCGAACTACATGGATACCGTGGAAAAGCTGCAGTACGACCTCTACTACGTCAAGAACTACAGCTTGTTCCTCGATTTGCTGATCATGCTGCAGACGCTGGAAGTGGTCCTGTGGGGACGCGGGGCTCGCTGATCCAGGTTCCGCCCCGTTCAATCCGGTCCCGTCATCGACCCTGATTCGCCATGACCGTCGGCTTTTACTGCTATCTCGCCGGTGCACTGAGCAACGGCCTGCTCGCTTGGATTCTGTTGGCGACCTCACGCGGCGGCCACCGGGGCATCTGGCTGGTGCTGGCGTCCGTGGCGATGGCGGTGTGGGCGTCGGCGCTGGCGATCCAGGAAGCAGAGAACGTTTTTTCACCGGCCTGGATCTGGACCTTCGAGGCGTTTCATCTGCTGGTGTGGCTGGTTTTCTTCAGCAAGCTGTTGCACCAGGGGAAATCGGAGCGGGCGACGGTGCATCCGGACCGGATCCGGCGTGGCATCTGGATCTTGAGTCTGCTGCAGGTTGCCTATATCTGGCTGTCACCCCAAGTCGGCCAGGACTTCGGCGATAGCCTGCGACCCTCCTATCATTTGTTCGGTCATCTGGGCCAGGCGGTGGTGGGGTTGGTGCTGATCGAACAGTTCTACCGCAACTCGCGGGTCGATCAACGCTGGCGCATCAAATTTCTCTGCGTGGCGATCGGCACGCTGTTCGTCTACGACTTCTACATGTACTCCGACGGACTCCTCGGCAACGCCGTTCGGGAAGATCTTTGGGTTGCCCGCGGCGCCATCGTCGCGTTGCTGCCGCCGCTGATCGGCGTTTCCGCCGCACGCAATCCGGATTGGGCGGTGGATATCTTCGTGTCGCGCCACGTGGTGTTCCACTCCGTCACCTTGCTCGGGTCCGGCAGCTATCTGCTGATCATGGCCACCGCCAGCTACTACTTGAAGCTCTACGGCGGAGAGTGGGGCTCGGTGATGCAGGTGGTGTTCATGGTCGCTTCCCTGCTGGCGTTGCTCGTGGTGCTGTTCTCGGGACAAATCCGCGCCCAGGTGCGGGTGTTCCTCAACAAAAACTTCTTCAACTACGCCTACGACTACCGCCAGGAATGGCTTCGACTGATTGCCACCTTGTCCGACCGCGACAGTGGCCTTCGTCTGGAGGAACGGGTGGTCCTGGCCCTCGGCGAGGTGGTGGAAAGCCCCAGCGGGGTGCTGTGGGGCATCGGTTCCCACGGTAATTTCGGCTGGCGCGCCAGTTACGGCGATCCCGACATCAACCTGGAAACCCTTGACGGCTCCGATCCCATTTGCCGCCTGTTGGCCTCCGGGTTCGTCGTCAACCTGCCGGAGATGACCAAGCGTCCGGATTTGTATGATGAACTGCCCTATCCTGCTTGGCTGGTTCCGTTTCCCCAGGCCTGGCTGCTGGTGCCCTTGTTGGGCAAGCGGCAAAGGCTCGATGGCATCGTCTTGCTGACCCGTGCCCGCACTGAGATCGGCTGGAACTGGGAAATCATCGACATGCTCAAGACGACCAGCCGGCTGTGCGCCAGTTACCTGGCCCTGGAGGATGCCGCCAAGGAACTGGCGGAGGCGCAGCAGTTCGACGGATTCAACCGGCTGTCGGCCTTTGTCATCCATGACCTCAAGAACCTCATCGCCCAGCTGAGCCTGGTGGTGCGCAACGCCGACAAGCATCGCGACAATCCCGAGTTCATGCGCGACGCCATCACCACGGTGGCGCATGCGGTCGAACGGATGAACAAGCTCATGTCGCAGCTGCGCAATTCGAGCCCGACGGCGCAGACCGAGGACGTCCGGCTGGATGAACTGATCGCCGAGGTGGTGGAAAGCCGACGCAAACAGCTGCCGATCCCCAGCTATCAGCGCACCCGCTGTCGGACGCTGGTGGCGGCCAACCGCGATCGGCTGGCTTCGGCTCTTGAGCATGTCATCCACAATGCTCAGGACGCCGCCGGTAAGAACGGCTGGGTCGCTGTGCGTCTGCGAGTGGAAGGAGCCAACGCCTGGGTTGACGTGGAGGACAATGGCTGCGGCATGGATGAGGATTTCGTCCACAACCGGTTGTTCAAACCGTTCGAGACCACCAAGGGTCTGACCGGCATGGGCATCGGGGCTTATGAGAGCCGCGAATTCGTTCGTTCCATGGGGGGGGATCTGCAGGTGCAAAGCGAGCCTGGGCGCGGCAGTCTGTTTTCCTTCAAGATACCTTTGGAGCTATCTTCGCAATCCGACCTGGTAGGAGCACATAGTCTTGGCTGAAAATACCTTATTGATCGTGGAAGACGATCCCGGGCTGCGCAACCAACTGCGCTGGAGCCTGGATCAATATGCGGTGCAGGTGGCGGAAGACCGGGAATCGGCCATGGCGGCCGTCAAAAAGTACGAGCCTGCGGTGATCACCCTCGACCTGGGTTTGCCTCCCGATCCTGGCGGCGTGAGCGAAGGCTTTGCCGTGATGCAGGAGGTCTTGGCCTATGCGCCCCAGACCAAGGTCATCGTCATTACCGGCAACGACGACAACCTCAACGCGGTCAAGGCGGTCGGGCAGGGGGCCTACGATTTCTACCAGAAGCCCATTGATCCCGAAATCCTGTCGTTCGTGGTTGATCGGGCATTCCGATTGCGCAATTTGGAGGAGGAAAACCGCAAACTGGCCCGGCTGCACATCAGCCATCCGATGGAAGGCATCATTGCCGTGAGTCCGGAGATGCACGAGGTTTGCCGGATGGTGGAACGCTTCGCGCCGACCAATATGTCGGTGTTGGTACAGGGTGAAAGCGGCACCGGCAAGGAAGTCATCGCCCGTGCCCTGCATGCCATGAGCCCGCGTGCAGCCAAGCCTTTCATCGCGGTCAATGCGGCGGCCATCCCCGAGAATCTGCTGGAAAGCGAATTGTTCGGCCACGAACGGGGCGCCTTCACTGGCGCGACTCAGCAGGTCAAGGGTAAGTTCGAACTGGCCGATGGCGGGACGTTTTTTCTGGACGAGGTTGGTGATATCCCCGTCAGCCTCCAGCCCAAGCTGTTGCGGGTATTGCAGGAAAGGGTGGTGGAACGGATCGGGGGGCGCCAGCCCATCAAGGTGGACGTGCGCCTGATCTGTGCCACCCACCAAAATATCCCCAAGCTGATCAGTCAGAGCCTGTTCCGGGAAGACCTGTTGTTCCGCATCAACGAATTGGTGATCAATTTGCCGGGTCTCAGGGAGCGTACCGGTGATATCCAGATTTTGGCGCAGGCGTTCATGGAGCGGTTTTCCAAGCAGATGGGACGGCATCTCTTGGGGTTCTCCGACGAAGCCATGGGCGCCATGGAGGCGTATCACTGGCCTGGCAATGTCCGCGAGATGGAAAGCAAGATCAAGCGGGCGGTCGTGATGGCATCGGGGACGCTGATCGAAGCCAAGGATCTGGAACTGGTGCCAGGGCAGGTCAAGCGGAAGCTCCCGACCCTGCGGGAAGCCCGTGATGGAGCGGAGCGCCAGGTCATTTGCGCGGCCCTGGTCGAAGCCGGCGAGAACGTGTCGAAGGCCGCTGAACTGCTGGAAGTGACTCGCCCCACCCTGTATTCGCTGCTATCCAAATTCAACCTGAAAGTCTGAGTGGTCAGCGGGGTTGCCGGTGGGGTCGGCTTTCGGCTTCGGCTTGACAGAGGCCCTTCCGGTACATAGGATGCTGCGACTCTTACCCCAGCACCTCCCCTCGATCCCGTCCCTGCGGGCACATAATGAAGAACCCGAATTCCTCGGTCGCGGTTTCCGGTACCGATCCCAACCAGGATTTCGTCCTGATCCGACGGCAGGTGGAGCAGGAGACTGCGGCCGTTGACCAGCTGATTCTCAAGGAACTTAGCTCCGATGTGGTCCTGATCAACCAGATCGGCAACTACATCGTGACCAGCGGCGGCAAACGGCTGCGCCCGATGTTGCTGTTGTTGGCCGCGAAGGCGCTGGGATACCAGGGCAAGGACCACATCACCCTGGCGGCGGTGATCGAATTCATCCACACGGCGACCTTGCTGCATGACGATGTGGTCGACGAGTCGTCCCTACGGCGCGGTCAAGACACTGTCAATAGCTTGTGGGGCAATGCCGCCAGCGTACTGGTGGGGGATTTTTTGTATTCCCGATCCTTCGAGCTGATGGTCGGGGTCGGCAATATGCGGATCATGGAAATCCTGTCGACCACCACCACCGCCATCGCCGAAGGCGAGGTGCTGCAGCTGCTTAACTGCAACAATCCTTCTACGACCGAAGAGAAGTATCTCCAAGTCATTTCCCGTAAGACCGCGATCCTGTTCAGCGCGGCGGCCCAACTGGCGGCCGTGCTGAATGGCTGTTCCAGCGAGATCGAAACAGCCCTGAAGGAATATGGGCTGAGACTTGGAATCGCCTTCCAGCTGATCGATGATGCCCTGGATTATCAGGCGGATCCTCAGCAGTTGGGCAAGAATTTGGGCGATGATCTGGCCGAGGGCAAACCGACCTTGCCATTGATCTATGCCATGGAACATGCCAGCGAAACAGATGCCGCTATTCTGCGCAAATCCATCGAGGAAGGTAGCCGCGAACATTTTGAGGCGGTCTACGCGGTCATTGAGTCTACCGAGGCAATCGCGTATACTGTGCAGCGCGCTAAAGAGGAGGCAGAAAACGCCGCAGTGGCGGTCAGCATCCTCCCTGATACGCAATTCAAAGATGCTTTGGTCAAACTGGCCGAATTCTCGGTCGCCCGCTGTTACTAAAGTCGTTCCCACGGGGTGTAGCTCAGCCTGGTAGAGCACTGCTTTCGGGAGGCAGTGGCCGGAGGTTCGAATCCTCTCACCCCGACCAACTTTCGCTTGTATTTCATAGTCTTACAGGCATTCCTTAGGTCACTCAAAAACGCTTGCGTGACTTTTGCGTGACCTAGCCCCCGAAGCAACATCGTATGCTTGATCTTTCAGCGGTAACCGTCCGCCGGAGCGCGTTCTTTCCCTATGGAGCTGGATCAGCTAGCCATGGGTTGTCATGTATCGGCCGGCTTCCAGTTATGAGGTAGTAAGC
>VEPB01000126.1 GCA_012026715.1 Methylococcaceae bacterium
TGCGCCAGCGCCTGCATCAGGTCGTTGGCCTTGGCGTCGCGTTCTCCCAGCGGGGCCAGGCCGTAGCGGCGCTCGATCAGCTTGAGGATAGCGGTGGTATCGTACACCGTGTGGTCGACATGGCCTTTGCGGGCGAAGGGCGAGACGATGAGGGCCGGCACCCGGGGCCCCGGGCCCCAGCGATCGCCCTTGGGCGGCGCCACGTGATCCCAGAACCCGCCGTTCTCGTCATAGGTCACGATCACCACGGCGTCCTTGAACACCGAGCTG
This sequence comes from Methylococcaceae bacterium, assembly GCA_012026715.1. Classification (GTDB taxonomy): domain Bacteria; phylum Pseudomonadota; class Gammaproteobacteria; order Methylococcales; family Methylococcaceae; genus VEPB01. The sequence goes on from VEPB01000126.1 coordinate 271, forward strand.
CGCTCGATGCGCTGCAGCAGTTCGGCGATGTGCTTTTCTCCCGACAGCAAATCGGCATAACCCGGATGCTCGTCCAGATCGCTGATGGGTTTGTAGAACGCCACCGGCGGCAGGCTGCCGTCGTCGATGGCGCGCACGAAGTCAGCCTCGTCCTTAAGATGGCTGCGACCCTCCGCGGTGCGGGCGTACCGACGGTAATAGCCGAAAGGCTGGTGGTGAAACTGGAAATTGGCGGCAGGATGGCCGGCCACCGCTTCGTTCCAGCCACCGGCATACCAGGCCCAATCGACCCCTGCGTCGGTGAGGCGGTCACCGATGTTCGGCAGTTCCAGCGGTGGCAACAGATGGCCCTTGGGGGTTGCCGCGCCGTGGGGCGCAATCGCCGGCTGCACGGTATTGATGGCATAGCCATCGGCCGACACGCTGCCATCCGCGATCAGCCGCGCCGGGGGACGCTGGAAGCGGGGCGTGCAGGCGCAGATCAGCCATTGGTGGTTGAGGTAGGATCCGCCGAACGCCGCCTGGAAGAAATGGTCGGCCAGGGTGTAGCGCCGGGCATAATCCCACAACGGCAGTTCACGGCCGTCGTAGTAGCCCATGACCAGGCCCTTGCTGTTGGAATAGGCGACAAACCGATTCATCTTGCCGCCGTTGATCTGCCGCTGGTTTTCCTCGAAACGGTGAACCAGATCGGGGATTCTCTGGTTGGGCGGAACGAAGCGGCCGATATCGAACGGGGCATTGGGAAGATCGGCGGGAAACCGCTGGTCGGTAACCGGCAGATAGCGATACACCTTGCCGCCGGCATCTTCCTGCAGCACGTTCTCCGGCGCGGCCTGGGCGATGCCGTCGGCGCCGGGGAACAGCCCGTAGAGGTTGTCGAAGCTGTGGTTTTCCAGATAGATGACGATGATGTGGCCGATGGATGAAACGCCTGCAGACGCGACGGCGCTGGCCGCGCAACAAGCCACCAGGATGAACACCTGAACGATCTGCCGAATCATAAGGCCCCCAATAACAGCACCCTGGCCTACCCCTGAAAATCGACCGGTGCCGACTGTAAAAAACCAACACTCCGGCAGTCCGGGCTAGAATCATGTCGATCCGAACTCGGCCAGCGGGGGCGAAGATTTAACCATGCCGCGCCCTGATCCGGATGCTGCCCCGCCCCCATCCCCATCAAATTCTCTGATAACCGCCAAGAAATGGATGCCCCCAATCCCGCGCTAGCGGACCGCAAGATCGGAATCATCGGCCGCGGTGACGAAAGGAAGCGGCGACGCGATGGTCCTGACCGAATCCCGCCGGCAATTTCGCGAGCGGGACGCCCGCCAGCTTCCTCGCGCCCGGCACGCCGGGGCGATCCCGTTCGACGTCCAATGGGTCCTGGCCGCCAGCGAGGTCGCCGAGCGACTGCTGGGCTGGCCGACGCGCGGCATCGGCCGCGGTCCATTGTGGCTGACCGCCTCGCCAGGATCGAAACAACCAAAATCCTGCATCACTGGAGATGACCATGAATCGGCCAGGAATCCCCTGCGCATTTTCCCTGTTGTTGTTTGCTTCTCTGGCCGCCGCATCCGGCGACGGTTGCGATACCTGGTGCGGCGAACTGCCCAGCGCCTATTTTCTGGCCCCCATGAACGACACCCGCTCCAACGTGGGCTTGATGTTGGAAGACCTGGGGCAGCTGGCCTATGCGCCCAAATCGCTGCCCTTCCACTACGCCGACTTCGTTGGCGAGGCGAGCGAAGCGGGCGAAACTCAGCCGGGAGAATCGCTCCTGAGCCCGCTGGCACAGGAACTGGGCCTCACCCAAGACGCCCTGACGCAGGCCCTCGGGCGCCAAGGCGGCGGCTTCGGCCGCTGCCAGAGCGATACCGCCAACAGCGTGGAAACATTCTTCAAGGCAATCAAGTCCGCCGGCCTCCCTGCCGCCGATGCCCTAACCCTGGCGAACGAACGCTTGCGCTTCCTCGGCCTGTGCCAGAACGCCCTGAGCGAGTACCACCCCCTGCAGGTATCCGATAAGGCCAAGCCCTTTGCCCAATATCTCGAGGCGGCCGCCGCCTTTTACACCGGCCAGTACGACCGCGCCCAGCCCCTGTTCCAATCCCTTGCGACCGGCTCCGACGGCTGGCTGCGGGAAATCTCCCAATATCTGCTGGGACGGGTCGGTCTGAATCAGGCGCAGGCCAAGTTCGACGACTGGAGCGCGCCGGGTCCGGAAAATATCGACCGCCCCAGCCTGGATCGCGCGGCGGCGGCCTTCGGCGACTATTTGAAGGCTTATCCCA
>VEPB01000379.1 GCA_012026715.1 Methylococcaceae bacterium
AACCCCTTTCACATAGTGCAGCGCGGCCTCCGCCACTTTCTTTTTCAACTCGTCTTGCGTCATTAAACGATGCTCCGCCATCTGGGTGAGAATGTGGGATGATACCGTGGCCATGGCAACACTGTCACTGACCCCACCGGCGCCGCATCGGGCGACCGGTTATCCTCCGGCCGCCCTCTGTCCGATGGACCGCATCCGATGAACCACAAGTACGTCGAGCGGATCCTGCGCGCCCGGGTCTACGATGTCGCGGTCGAGACCCCCCTGGACCATGCCGCCAACCTGTCCAAACGGCTGGACAATCGCGTCTACCTGAAGCGGGAAGACCTGCAGCCGGTGTTTTCCTTCAAGCTGCGCGGGGCCTACAACAAGATCGTTCATCTCAATGAAGCGGAACGCAAGGCCGGGGTGATTGCGGCATCGGCCGGCAACCACGCCCAGGGCGTGGCCCTGTCGGCGCGCCAGCTGGACATCCGGGCGGTGATCGTGATGCCCTGCACCACCCCGGCCATCAAGGTCCAGGCGGTCAGGGCGCTGGGCGGGGAAACCGTGCTGCACGGCGATTCCTACGACGAGGCCTGCCAGCACGCCTTTCAACTGGCTGAATCCCAGGGCCTGACCTTCGTCCACCCGTTCGACGACCCCGACGTGATCGCCGGCCAGGGCACCATCGCCATGGAGATCCTGCGCCAGCACCGCGACGACCTGCACGCGGTGTTCGTGCCGGTGGGCGGCGGCGGGCTGATCGCCGGCATCGCCGCCTACATTAAGTTCGTGCGGCCGGAGATCCGCGTCATCGGGGTGGAGCCGGACGACTCCGACTGCCTCAACAAAGCCCTCAAGGCCAAGCGACGGGTGATGCTGAAACAGGTCGGCCTGTTCGCCGACGGGGTCGCGGTCAAGCAGATCGGCAAGGAGCCCTTCCATGTGGCGCACCAGAGCGTCGACGAGGTGGTCACCGTCAACACCGACGAGATCTGCGCCGCCATCAAGGACATCTTCGACGACACCCGCTCCATCGCCGAGCCGGCCGGCGCCCTCGCGGTGGCCGGACTGAAGCGCTATGTGGAACAACGGGGGCTGCGCGGCCACAACCTGGTGGCCATCGACAGCGGCGCCAACATCAATTTCGACCGGCTGCGCCACGTGGCGGAACGGGCCCAGGTGGGCGAGCACCGCGAGCTGCTGCTGGCGGTCACCATCCCCGAGCGCCCCGGCAGCTTCTTCAACTTCTGCCGCTGCCTGGGCCGCCGCAGCATCACCGAGTTCAACTACCGCTTCTTCCACGCCGACGACGCCCAGGTCTTCGTCGGCCTGGAGGTGGGCGAACACCGCAGCGACGCCGAAACCCTGATCAAGGACTTGCAGAACCAGGGACTGACGGTAACCGACATGACCGGCAATCAGCTGGCGGTGGAGCACATCCGCTACATGGTGGGCGGCCATCCGCCGGGGGCGCTGGCGGACGAAGCGGTCTACAGCTTCGAGTTTCCGGAGCGTCCCGGCGCCCTGCTGCAGTTTCTCTCCAGCATGGGCGGGCGCTGGAACATCAGCCTGTTCCACTACCGCAACCACGGCGCCGCCTTCGGCCGGGTGCTCATGGGCATCCAGGTGCCACGGGGCGACCGCAAGTCGTTCCGGGAATTTCTCGACGCCCAGGGCTATCTCTACCGCGAAGAAACCGACAACCCCGCCTACCGCCTGTTCGCCGGCGCCGGACGGCCGAACCTTTCCTCCAGCACCCTTGCGGAGCAACTGCCATGAAGATCATCATCCTGGGCGCCGGCCAGGTGGGAACCAGCGCCGTCGCCAGCCTGGCCAGCGAAGCCAACGACATCGTCGTGATCGACGCCCAGCAGTCGCTGCTGCGGGAGCTGGCCGACCGCTACGACATCGCCACGGTGCAGGGCAACGCCGCCCATCCCAACGTGCTGGAGCGAGCCGGCGCCGCCGAAACCGACATGCTGATCGCGGTGACCAGCGACGACGAGACCAACATGCTGGCCTGCCAGATCGCCGACACCCTGTTCAAGATCCCCAAGAAGATCGCGCGGGTGCGGGCGCTGGAATACACCGCCTATCCCCAGCTGTTCTCCAAGGATTGCCTGCCCATCGATGTGGTGATCAGCCCGGAGCAGATCGTCACCCAATCCATCGAACGGCTGCTGGACTATCCCGGCGCCTCCCAGGTGGTGGACTTCGCCGACGGCAAGGTGCGGCTGGCCTCGGTTCGGGCCCACCGGGGCGGGCCCCTGGTGGGGCGGGAAATCAAGGAATTGCACCAGCACATGCCCAGCGTGCATGCCCGCATCACCGCGCTGTTCCGCAACGGCCAGCCCATCATCCCCAACGGCAAGGTGATCATCGAGGACGGCGACGAGGTGTTCTTCGTCGCCTCCAGCGAGGAAATCAAGGACGTCATGAGCGAGTTGCGGGAGCTGGACAAGCCCTACAAGCGGCTGATGTTCGCCGGCGGCGGCCACATCGGCAAGCGGGTGGCGCGGGCCTTGGAAAAGCGCTACCAGGTCAAGGTGATCGAGAAGGACATCAAGCGCGCCACCAAGATCGCCGCGGAACTGGACAACACCGTGGTGTTGGTGGGCGATGCCTCCGACAAGGAACTGCTGATCAACGAGAACATCGAGACCACCGACGTCTACTGCGCCATCACCAACGACGACGAGGCCAACATCCTCTCCGCCATGCTGGCCAAGCGGCTGGGGGCACGTCGGGTGATCGCCCTGATCAACAAAAACGCCTACGCCGACATCATCGACGCCAACCTGGTGGACCTGGTGATCTCCCCCAAGCAATCCACCATCAGCGCGCTGCTGCGCCACATCCGGCGTGGCGACGTGGTCCAGGTACATTCGCTGCGGCACGGCTCGGCCGAAGCCATCGAGGCCATTGCCCACGGCACCCCCGGCTCCTCGGAAATCGTCGGCCAGCGGCTGGACCAGATCAAGATGCCTGCCGGCATCGTGATGGGCGCCCTGGTACGCGGCGATGAAGTGCTGCAGGTACACCACGACACCGTGATCGAGGACGGCGACCACGTCATCATGTTCCTGCACGACAAGAAGCTGATCCGCGTCATCGAGAAGATGTTCCAGGCGGAGCCGGCGCGTTAGCGCATGGACGACCTGCAGGCGAAATGGAACGCCGCCTACGGCTCGGCGGAGCGCCAGCCGGAACCGGCCCGGGTGCTGACCGCCAACGCCCACCTGCTGCCGGCCACCGGCACCGCCCTGGACCTGGCCTGCGGCCTCGGGGGCAATGCCCTGTTCCTGGCCGAGCGGGGCCTGCAGGTGACCGCCTGGGATTTTTCCGAAGTTGCTATCGACCGGCTGACGGAACTGGCCCGCGAACAGGACCTGAAACTGACGGCGGAAGTCCGAGACGTGGAGCGCGAGGAATTGCCGGAAGCGGTTTTCGACGTCATCGTGGTCAGCCGCTTCCTCACCCGCAGCCTGGCCGATGCCATCGTGGCCGCGCTCAAGCCCGGCGGTTTGCTGTACTACCAGACCTACACCCGCGCCAAGCT
>VEPB01000533.1 GCA_012026715.1 Methylococcaceae bacterium
GCATAACAGTTTAATCACAAGATTCTTGTATCTCGGTGCTACACGGATTCCGTTTAGCACGATGCAAACCTTTTCCCCGGCCTCATCGTTTTCCAGGCTTCCCTGGCGGTCCCAACGGGGTCAGGCTCGATTTTCCTGCTTCCTCGGTCTGCCAATGCCTTTAAGCAACCGGGTGAGATACGAAATTTTCGGACCCGAATCGCCCCGCCTGGATCGAAACCTATGCTTCCCCCGACCCAGTCCCTATACTACCCCGTTTTGACATTTTCCAAGGGGTTAGGGCTCTGAGCAGGCAATTGATGCGGTCGACGGCGGTGGTGGGCGCCATGACGCTGCTGTCGCGCATCCTGGGATTCGTCCGCGACATGGTGATCGCCCGCAGCTTCGGCGCCGACGGGGCCACCGACGCCTTCTTCGCGGCATTCCGCATTCCCAACTTCCTGCGCCGGCTGTTTGCGGAAGGATCCTTCGCCCAGGCCCTGATGCCGACCCTGGCGGGCTTTCACGAAGCGGGCGACCGTGAAGGACTGAAATCCTTCCTCGACCGCGCCGCCGGCTCCCTGGCGGTGTTGCTGGCAGCCATCACGGCGATCGGCACCCTGGCGGCGCCGCTGCTGATCCTGGCCTTCGCCCCCGGCTTCATCGGCCAGCCGGACCTGGCCGATCTGGGCGGGCGGCTGCTGGCTTTGCTGCTGCCCTACCTGTTCTTCGTGACCCTGACTGCCTTCGCCGGCGGCGTGCTGAACACCCTGGGCCGCTTCGCGATTCCCGCGATCACCCCGGCCGTGCTCAACCTCACCATGATCGCCGCCACCTGGTGGCTGGCGCCGCGGCTGGCCGAGCCCATCACCGCGCTGGCCTATGGGGTGCTGCTGGCGGGACTGCTGCAACTGGCCATCCAACTCACCGCACTGGCGGGCGCGGGCCTGCTGCCCCGGCCTCGAATGGGATTCCGCGATCCCGACGTGCGGCGCCTGCTACGCCACATGGCGCCGGCGGTGTTCGGCCTGTCGGTGACCCAGGTCAACCTGCTGGTGGACACCCTGGCCGCCAGCTTCCTGGTCTCCGGCAGCGTGTCCTGGCTGTATTACTCCGACCGGCTGGTGGAGTTTCCCTTAGGGATATTCGGCGTGGCCATCGGCACCGCGGTGTCGCCGCAACTGGCCAAGTTTCACGCCCGCCAGGATCCGCAGGGATTCTCCGACGCCATCGACTGGGCGCTGCGCTGGACTCTGGCGATCGGGCTGCCGGCGACCCTGGGCCTGATGCTGCTGGCACGTCCGTTGATGGGCGCGCTGTTCCAGTACGACGAGTTCGGCGAGCATGACGCCCTGATGGCCAGCCGCAGCCTGATGACCTATGCGGTCGGACTGATCGGCTTCATCGCGGTGAAGGTGCTGGCACCGGGCTTTACCGCCGGCCACGACGTGGCGACCCCGGTGCGCTGCGGCCTGGAAGCGATGGCCTGCAACGCCCTGCTGGCGCCGCTGCTGGCCTTCTGGCTGGCGCCGCCGGACTGGTCCCACGCCGCCCTGACCCTGGCCACCGCCACCGCCGCCCTGGCCACCGCCGTCCTTCTCTATGTGCGGCTCCGCGCCGCCAACATCTACCGGCCGCGACCGGGCTGGACCGGCTTCAACCTGCGGATGCTGGCGGCCAACCTGGCCATGGCGGCCTTCCTGCTGGCACCGCCGATCGCCGACACCGAATTGGCCTCGCCGCTGCAGCGGCTGGAACACCTGGCCCTGGCCATCACGGGTGCGATGGCCATCTACGGTGGCTGCCTATGGCTGAGCGGACTCAAAGTTCGTCACCTGCTGCTGGCGGAGCGGAGCTGAATCCATGCGCCTGGCCCGTTCGCCCGCATCGCTGCCACCGTTGCCGCAAGGCTGTGTCGCCACCATCGGCAACTTCGACGGCGTGCACCTGGGACACCGCGGGGTGATCGAAAACCTCGCCGCTCATGGCAAGCGGCTCGACCTGCCGGTCGTAGTCGTCCTGTTCGAGCCCCAGCCGCGCGAGTATTTCTTTCCCGATCAATGCCCTCCGCGCCTGACCCGGCTGCGGGAGAAGCTGATCGAACTGGGCGGCCTGCCGGTGGACCAGGTGCTGCTGCTGCGCTTCAACCGGAACCTGGCCGACCTGCCGGCGGCGGACTTCATCCGCGACATCCTGATCGACCGGCTCGGGGTGAAATACCTGGTGGTGGGGGACGACTTCCGCTTCGGGCGCGGCCGTGAGGGCGACTTCGCGCTGCTGCGCCAGGCCGGCGAACGCCACGGTTTCGAGGGCAGCGACACCCCGCCCATCCTGGTGGAAGGCCACCGGGTCAGCAGCACCCTGGTGCGGCAGGCCTTGGCGCAGGGCGATATGGCGGCGGCGGCGCGTTTCCTGGGTCGGCCCTACGCCATCTGCGGCCGCATCGGGCACGGCTCCAAAGTCGGCCGCCAACTGGGTTTTCCTACCGCAAACATTGCCTTGCTGCGCAAATCCGCTCCGTTGTCGGGCGTGTTTGCCGTTACAATGACCGGCATCGCCGGCCACCCGCTGGAGGGAGTGGCCAACGTCGGTGCCCGCCCCACCCTGGACCGGGAGCCTCGGGTCCTGCTGGAAACCCATCTGTTCGACTTCGACGGGGATCTGTACGGGCGCCGCGTCGAAGTGCATTTCCACCGCAAGCTGCGCGAGGAACGCCGCTTCGCCGACGTGCACGCCCTGCGGGAACAGATTGCCAGGGACAGCCAGGACGCCCGC
>VEPB01000103.1 GCA_012026715.1 Methylococcaceae bacterium
ACCCTACCCAGGAACCTGCGGCCCATGGCCGCCCCTTTTTTTCTTCTCCCTCAGGGAGAAGGTGGCCCGAAGGGCCGGATGAGGGAGAGAGACCACTCGGTTCCAGGGCACAATCCGCGGGCCATGGGGCCGAGTGGTCTCTCCCACAGGGAGAGGGGCTAAATTCGACACCATATCGGGGAGGGCTCTGGGTCATGACTAGAGTCAATCGCGGTTGCCCAGTAAGGCCGACAGGGGCTTGGTCCGCCACAGGCGCAAACCCGTGGGGGCGCGGCCGTCGAGGGTGTTCCGCAAGTCCGGGTAGGAATAGCCCAGTGATTCCACTGTTGCGGGCCCCAGGATTTCCAGGTAGTCGCTGCAGACTCGCCAGGTCTGCGGATCGGCCAGTTGTCCGATCCAGGCATCGGCATTGTCCCGGTTGGGTCGATCGGTGACATTGACCTGTTTCTTGTCGCCCAGCCGCCACTGGGCGGAGGAGCCGGCCCCGTAAACGATCATCTCGTCGCGGTAAGCCAGCCCGAGGCGGTCGCACAGTTCCCTGATCCGCTGTTCGGGGTTCGCCAGGATGGCTTCATAGCGGATCACGATGGCGCGTTTCCCCAGGGATTGGACGCCCTCCAGCAGCAGCCGGGGAGCATCGAGGATGTCGGGCTGGTATTCGGCGATTCCGCCCCAGTTGCCTTTCACATAGCTGGAACAAAGCGAGCACAGGACCGCTAGGGGATTCCGCAGGAGGATGATGAACTGCGCGGCCGGGAAGGTCTGTGCCAGTTCCGGGATGATCAGGTAGTAGCGCGGGGTCTTGTCGAGAAAGTACCGCTTGCCGGCTTGGTCCAAGGCGCTTTGATAAAGCTTGCCGTAGGTTTCGCCGAGAAGGCCGTAATAGGCCTGCTCGTCGAGATCGCAGGCGCTCAGGAAGTCGCGCAGGGCCGCGGCCGCGATGGCCGCGTTGTACTCTGCCGTGTGTCCGGATGCTTTGAGGGCATACAAGGGATGCAGCATCAGCCAGGGTTCGGACAGGGTGTGCACGTCCGGGTTGCAGCCCAGGATCTTTTGGGTCATGGTCGAGCCGGCGCGAGGCTGGGAGATCAGGAACAGCAGGCGGTCGTCGATCATGATGAAATGACGGGTTCAGCGTAATTGCCCTGGTCGGCCGGTTCGCCAAGGCGCCAGTATCCGTCCACCAGAGTTTGGCCGTAGCTGTTGCTGGGCGCTCGGGCATTGGGAAAAAACCCCGTACCCGCGACCTTGAATTCGATGGCGTCGGCCAACTGGTCGTAGAGGGTGCTGTCGCCGAATCCGCTGATGGTATAACTGAGCTTGTAGAACGCCGAATTCAGGGGGAGCCGGGGAATACGGCAGATGAATTCGCCTTGCTCGGGAAGGGCGCCGTAGTCGGTGCCGGACAGCTGGTTGTGCTGGCTGAAGATGGGCTGGCCCTGACGGTTGTGAACGGTGATCATCGAGCGGATGCCCCGCAGCGGCTGCGGGGAGCGGTTGCTGAAGGCCAGGCAGATGTCGACGGTCTGGCCGGGCGCGACCGCGTTGAGGGGGGCGCCCGCCTCGCTGCGGAGGCTGATGCGGGTGACCCGGACCTCGCCGGTGCCCTTGCGGTCGGTGCGGGTGGACAGGTCGCAAGCGTTGTCCAGGAAGGCGAAATACTCGTTGATGACGGCATCGGTGGGGCCGTCGAGCGCGACCCGGCCGTTGGCGAGAAAAATGCTGCGGCTACACAACGACGCCACGGTGGACATGTTGTGGCTGACGAATAGCAGGGTCCTGCCGCCGCCGGTGACCGATTCCATTTTTTCCAGGCATTTCTTCTGGAAGCTGATGTCGCCGACCGCCAGGACCTCATCGACGATCAGGATGTCCGGCTCCAAGTGGGCGGCGACGGAAAAAGCCAGCCGCACGTACATGCCCGAGGAATAGCGTTTCACCGGCGTATCGAGGAACCGCTCCACCTCGGCGAATTGGACGATTTCGTCGAATTTGCGGCGGATTTCGGCCTTGCGCATGCCCAGCAGGGCGCCGTTCAGGTAGATGTTTTCCCGGCCGGTCAGTTCTCCATGGACGCCGGTGCCGACCTCCAGCAAGCTCGCCACCCGGCCGCGGACCGAGAAGCGCCCCCGGGTGGGCTCGACGATGCGGGACAGGATCTTCAGCAAGGTGGATTTTCCGGCGCCATTGCGGCCGACGATGCCCACCCGCTCGCCTGGCCGGATTTCAAAGCCTACCTCCGACAGAGCCCAGAATTCTTCCCTGCCCGATTCCGGATCTCCTTTGAGCCAGGGCCGGAACGGTGCTTTCAGGCACTGGCCGACGCCACGCGCCAACGCGTCGCGCAATGACAGGTCCGCCTGCTCCCGCTGGTGCGCAATCAGGTATTTCTTGGAGAGCCCTTCGGCGACGATGGCGGCGGTCATGGCGTCGGAAGACGGCAAGGCCGGCGCTCGGTAGGCTTAGATGACATCAGCGAATCCTTTCTCGGTGCTGCGGAAGAACAGCAGGCCGGACAGCAGCACGATCACGATGATGCCGCCCGAAAGCAGCAGCGCATCCTGATTGAGGGTCGAGGCACTGCCCAGCAGCGCCCAGCGGAAGCCGTCGATGATGCCCGCCAGCGGATTGAGGGAATAAATCAGCCGCCACTGATCGGGGATCACCGACGAGGAAAATCCGACCGGGGAGATGTAGAGTCCGAACTGCACGATGAAGGGGATGACATGGCGGAAGTCCCGGTATTTGACGTTGAGGGCGGACACCCACAGGCCGGCCCCGAAGGCCGCGGCCGCGGCCATGAGCACGAAGCCGGGCAGGGCGATGAGCTTCCAGTCCGGCTGGTGGCCGTACCACAGCATGAGTCCGACCAGGATGACCGAGGCGATCAGGAAATCCACGAAACTCACGATGACCGCGCTGGCCGGGATGATCAGCCGCGGGAAATATACCTTGGTGATCATGTTGGCGTTGGCGATGAGGCTGTTGCCCGCATCGCTGAAGGCATTGGCGAAGAACTGCCAGGGCAACATGGCGCTGAACACCAGGATGGGATAGGGGACGTCGCCTTCCGATGGCAGCTTGGCGATCCGGCCGAAGATGACGGTGAACACCAGCATGGTCAGCACCGGACGGATGAGCGCCCACAAGATACCCAGGATGGTCTGCTTGTAGCGCACCAGGATGTCGCGCCAGGCCAGGAAGTAGAACAGCTCCCGGTAGCGCCACAGATCCTGCCAGTAATGCCGCTCGGTCTTGCCGGCTTCGATGGTCAGCAGGGGGAGTTCGCTCATGAATGAGGTCGGGCAACTGGTGGTCTGGATGTTGGCGCTTGCCCACCGAGAGTAGATCCGCGCCGCCAAATCGGAGACGGAGTGGTCCGGGCTTTCGGTCCGCGATCGGTAGGCCTAGAAAACGGAAAATCTCTTCCGCTGGGTGATGCCATGGAGATGCGGAAGGCCTCGATATCCAGGCCGAAGGTATCGGAGCGGAGCCGGCGATGTTCGATCAAGCGGTCAACGGCTGCCGACGGGGGCAGTGGGTAGAAGCGGTTTGAGTCCGCCTATGATAGCCCGGTAGCCGGGGTCCTTGGCAAGATTTGTCCGTTCGCCCGGATCGTTCAGCTCATCATAGAGCTCGATGCCGCGCGCCCCTTGTTCCCACTCGGTGTAGCGCCAGCGGTCGACGCGCACGCTGCGGCCTCCGACGACTTGGCTGTGGGCCGGGTAGTTCCAGTTCGGCAATTCCGGGTTTTCGATCAGGGGGCGCAAGCTGTGCCCCTCGGTGCCGGCCGGTACGGGCAGGTTGGCAATATCGGCGAGAGTGGGGTAGATGTCCAGCATTTCGACCAATTTTCGGGATACGGCTGGCTTGGTCGTCTTGCCGGGCACGCTGATGAGCAAGGGAACTTTGGCAACCGGTTCGAACAGCATGTCCTTCTGCCATTGACCGTGTTCGCCCAGCGCGTAGCCATTGTCGCTGGTGAATACCACAATGGTATTGTTCTCCAGGCCCAAATCCTTGAGGGCGGTTAAAACCCGTCCGACCTGCGCATCCATGAATGTCGTGGAGGCATAGTAGGCGCGAATGAATGTCCGTTGTTGCTCAAGACTGAGTTTACGGTTGGGATATCCGGAGTGCGTGGCGGCCGCCGGGAGTATTGAATCCAGATGCCGCTGGTCTTCAGGCGTATACTGAATTTGGTCCAGCGGGTACATGTCGAAATATTTTTTCGGCGCGATCTCCGGGGTATGTGGGCGATAAAACCCAACGGCAATGAAAAATCGGTCTTTCCGATTCTTCTGAAGAAGCTTGATGGCTTCCGTCGCGACCATTCCATCGGTTTGCTCTTCGTCGGTGCCTTCATCTGCAAGGTATGAGAACGCGCCTCCCAATCCGCGGTCGGGTGTCATGTTGATGAGCTTACCGTTGGATTCCGCCATTTTGTCGCGCCCTTTCGGGTTGATGGCAATATCCCAGGATTCAGGATCATCCAATCCATCTTTTCCGATTTCGCCGGGTACGCCCTGATGAAATATCTTGCCAACACGCCCGGAGAAATAGCCGTTCTTCTTGAAATGCTGGGGCAGCGTCACGACGCCGGGCGCAACGTCCCGGAATCGCGTGACCAAGTCGTAAATCTTGATCGTGTCGGGGCGCTTGCCGGTGAGGAACGATGCACGGCTTGGCCCGCACACCGGAAATTGCGCATAGGTATTTGCAAAGTTGACTGAACGCTTGGCCAACTCATCTAGATTGGGCGTGCGAACCGCCGGGAAGCCGGAAACATTCATTCGGGAGTTCAGATCATCGGCAACGATGAACAAGACGTTCATGCGGGGAACCGTCGCCGGCGGGATATCCGCCTGGGTCGTAGAGGAACACCAGCCAATGGATGCGGCAAGAACGGTGGAGACGATGGTTTGCCTTTTGGGTGTCACGCGAATGGCTCGGCTAGGGCGAGCGCCAAAGATCATCGGGGTCGTCCTCGATGTTCAAAACCCGCCGAAGGTTGAATTATCGCGAATCACACAGCGAAAACCAACGTGGCTGGTCGATGAATCGATGGGTTGGGGAAACCGGGCGGCAGGGCGGTAGCGCCGACAATAATTAACGGCGCAGAGATGAGAGCCGCCTTTGAGGACTTTACGCCCTATCAATGGGCCGGGTGCAGACAGGTCGTAGCTTTCGTGTTCGTGCCCGCCGCGCGGATTGGGCGGTGCACAGCAACTAGCATAAGTTTTGCCATGGGGCTTGGCCAGGGAATACCAATCGCACGTCCATTCCCATACGTTGCCAATCATGTCATAGAGGCCAAAACCATTTGCCGGGAAACTACCTACCGGCGAGGTGCGTTCCCAACCATCGAGCAGTGTATTCTGCCAGGGAAATTCACCCTGCCAGAAATTGGCGAGCATCTCTCCGTTGGGCGTGAGTTCATCGCCCCATGCGTATTCGGCGTGTGGAATGCCGCCACGTGCCGCGTATTCCCATTCTGCCTCGGTCGGCAAGCTTTTGCCTGCCCATTTGGCATATGCCACCGCATCCTGATAGGCGATATGGACCACCGGATGATTTTCCAGGCCGGCCAGTGAACTGTCCGGACCCAGCGGGTGTTCCCAATCGGCGCCAAAACAGAAATCCCACCACTGGCTTATGTCATTCAAGTCGACCCGTCCAGCGGGTTTGCGAAACACCAGCGATCCCGGCTTGGACATCTCGGCCGGCAGCCCCGGATAGTCTTTGGGATTTGGAGGAATCTCGGCAAGAGTGAGATATCCGGTCGCAGCGACGAAGCGGGCGAAGTCGCGGTTGGTGACCGGATATTCGTCGATCCAGAAGCCGCTTACCTGGACGTGTCGAGTCGGCGCTTCCTCAGGGTGGAACCGGTTTGAGCCCATGGTGAAGATTCCGCCTTCCAGGCGACGCATCTTGGCCGTCGAAGACGCGGCGATTATCCGGGTTATTGCCGACGTGAACATCGTGCGGAGAATCGTTGGCGGAGTTGAGAGGTTGCGGCAAGACCTTGGAGAGCCGAGTCGCGGGGAGCCTTCAGGCGATCGAAGCGGGCTTTCAGTCGGTTGGGAGAGACTAAAGCATCCGATGACTCACGCGCAACGGTTTATCAAACGAGGCTATTAGCCCCTCGGCCGAAAAACGGACGGAGTTCATTCTGACGAAAGGTCCCGAATCGTCGATGGCAAGCGCATTCGGGCAATGAACACAATTTCTGGCGGTAGTGGCGTAGCGGGGGAACCGCCGAGACCGTCATCCTGTCGGGCGGCAGTTCCCGGTGCGGTATCGTGGTGTCACGCCGTGGCGCTGATGAGGCGGCCCAATTCCTGTCCGGCCAGGTTGGTGGACCTGCTACCCGGTGGTTGCTCGGGGTTTTCTTCCGCAGCGACCCGGCGTTGCAGTTCGGTCTCCTCCTCCGGCGCCCTAGCCTTGTTGACCGCCGTTGTTAACTTAGCCGAGGGTTCTTGTTGCGCGTCTTCGGGCTTTGCCGATTTGGCCTGCAGCGCCGCCCGGTAAAGGTCGTTAAGGGCGTTGAGCTGGCTGGGGTTGACGGATGTTGTGGCCATGACGGACCTCCGGTGGGTCGAAGGGGAAACTACGACTGAAGTCTAGCAGCCGACGGCAGAACTTGCCGCAGCGATTTGACGCACCCGGCGAGCACCCTGGGCAGCAAAAAACGCCACAAATAGCGCAGCAGCAGTGCTCGTTTGAAGCGCCGCAAGACGTTCTCCAGTGACAGATAGCCGGAGCGGATCCGGCACCATTGGCTGGCCGTCACATCCTCACCAAGGGTGGTGCGGGTGTTGTCGAGGTGGATGCGGATCGCCTCGGCGGCCAGGGCTGCGTGGCCGGAGGCGAGGTTGTCGATGGATTGGTGCAGGCGGACGATGGTGGAATCGATACCCCAAAATTCCAGGTCTTCCGCAAGTAGGCGGTACTGGGTGCCGAGCCCGCTCAGTTCGATGGCCAGATTCAGCCCCAGGATTTCCGGGAAATGGCTCAGTGGATGACGACCGATGGCCAACAGATACGCGGGCAGGTCGAAGGCTGCGTCGAGAAACAGCGGAGATCGCGCAAACTCGCTGGTGGTGGTGGGAGCCACGACCACGCCTAGCTCTTTCAGCAGCTTTCGGTAAATGGCCGGATGATTGTGGGCCGGGTTGCCGCCGCCGGCGTCGTCGCTGCCGATGGCGAGCAGGCGCCGCCTGACCGGGTCGCCCTGATCCGCGGCGAGGCAAGCCAGGTCGAGCCAGCAGCCGTCCACCAGGACTGCCGGGGTCATTTGAATGATTCCCCACCGGTACTCGTCTCGGCTGAGCTTTGGCTTCGACGGATGGCTGCTTCCATCATGCAGTTGCTTGCGGTGCCGGGACTCGATCCAGTGATCGAATCGTTCCGGCGAGTATCGGATGGGGGGCTCGCCGTGCCAGGGCCAACGCCGCCGGGTGGCGGCGAGCTGTCGCTCCACCAGCCGACGGGCGGCCGGGAGTGCGCTCGGAAAGGCCAGCGGATTCAGTAATTGATGGAATAGCCGGCGCCGGTTCTCGGCGAAACCGGTGGTTTCGGAATGCAGCGGAAGCGTGGGGGCGATGGATTGCGGCAGCTGCACTTCGGGATCGGTTTCCGGGCCTGGCTGCTTGAGGGCATTGCTGACGGTGAATGCCGCTACCGGTTTCGATGCGCCGGTCTCGAGCCACTGATCGATCAGCGTCAGTTCCTCCTCGGAAAACACCCCGAACATCCGGCCTCCGAAGGCGGTCAGCCGGTCGATGGGGCGGCTTCCCCGTTCACCCGCGACCCAGTCGGAGCCGGCGAGTGCGGCCAGGAAACCGCTGGCGTCGAAAGGTTCGGCCGAGAACCAGTCCCGCAATGACTTGCCCGCCAGGCTGGCCTGGTGATGGTAGGGGGCGGCAGTGCGCGCTTTGCCGGCGAACAGGGTTGCGAGCCGTTGGGCGGGAGTGTCCCCGTTGCCGGCTTCCTCCAGGGCGCTCAGGTATTCGCACTCACCGGCTTGGTAAAGGGCGATGCCCCGTCGGATCCGTTCCTCGCGACCTGGCAGTTCGTGCCGAAAACTTTCCAGAGCCTCTCCGATGTCGGCGGCAAATCGCTGCAGGGTTTGAAACCGCCGGTCGTCTTCCAAACCCGCCAAGCGCCAGGGAGAGCCACTCTGGAGGTAGCCGATGCTGTAACCCAGCAGCTCCGGCAGACAGTCCGGATAGCCGAAAGCCAGGGCCAATTGGAGCGCGGCCCAAGCGAAGGCTGCCCCACCTCCCGTTTGGTCGCTCACGCCGAAGCGATGGCTGCCGGCTTCCGGAAGGACTAGTCCGTGGCGTGCCAGCAAGCCGCGGTACCGCTGAGCGGGCGAATTTCCGGCATTTGGTCCGAGCAAGCCGAGATAGGCGCGCAGCAAGGCCGCGCTGGTCGGGCGCTCGCCGCTACCCGTGCAAGTCAAACCCTGGAGCCATGCGCCTTCGACCAGTGCCAGCGGCGCGTGATAAGCCAATTGGGCAGCGTTCGGCCGCCATGCAGTCGCGCGCGGAACAGGCGTTCGCGGTTGCCGAAGCGACGGCAATGGAGTGCGGTCGAGGTACTCCAGCAGCTTGCGGCGATGTGCGGCTGCGGCGTGCCAGGTTGTCGGCGATTCGATGCCGCGCAGATAATTCCGGTAGGTCAGGTGAGGGGCTAGTCCGCTCAGCTCCAGAAATTTCATTGGCATGGTCATCGTGTTGAAGGCTTGATGAACAGGGTATCCCCAAGTGCCAGCGCGTCCAGCCCGGAGGTCATGAACAGGCCGACGGCGTCTTCGGCGGAATGCACCATGGGTTTGCCCATGACGTTGCAACTGGTATTGAGCAGAATCGGAACGCCGGTCAGCGTGTGAAATGCCCGGAGCAAGGCGTGGAAACGGGGGTTGCGCCCGGCGGTGACGCTTTGCAGGCGCCCGGTTCCGTCCCGGTGCACAACCGCGGGGACCCGCCGGGCCATTTCGGAGCGAAAGCGGAGGGCGCATTCCATGTAAGGGGTATCCCGGTAGTTTTCGAAGAAGTCACCGCCGAACTCGTGCAGGATGGCCGGCGCGAACGGGCGGAATCGCTCGCGCAGTTTGACCCGGGCGTTGATTCGATCGGTCATGGCGGGATCTCGCGGGTCGGCCAGAATGGAGCGGTTACCGAGGGCGCGCGGCCCGAACTCGGCCTGCCCCTGGATCCAGGCTACAAGTTTGCCTTCGGCCAGCAGCTTGGCGGTTTCGTCGAACAGTCCCTGATCCGGGTGCCTGATGATCAACCCGGTCCCATGCTGCTCCAAGCGCCGAATCCCGTCGGGATCGACGCTGCTGCCCAAATAGGCGGACAACTGCTCCGGCCCCGCAGGGAGTTCGTCCTGATCGTCGGCATAGGCGAGCCACGCGGCTCCCAGGGCCGAGCCGTCGTCGGCGGGCGCGGGCGGGATATAGAATCGGGAAAATTCGGTTTGTTGCTTGATCTGGCCGTTGAAGGACGAATTGAGGGCGCAGCCGCCAGCCAGACACAACGTGTCTGACTTGCAGCGGTTGCGCAGCTCCCCCAACAGCGCAGCCATGATTTCGCCGAAGAAATATTGGCCGGTACAGGCCAGGTCGGATGCGGATTCGGGCGGGCGGTGAGGCGGCCGCCTCAGCTTCTCCAACCGGGCGAGCGCGGTCATGGCCGAGTTTCGGGGGTGGATCAGGGAGAGTCCGTCGGTTCGAAGTATTCGCCGCAGCACATTCAGAATATCCTGGTCGATATTGCCGTATGCGGCCAGGCCCATGACTTTCCATTCCTCACCTTGCATCCAGTCGAATCCGCACAGCTCGGTGAGTTTCATGTAAAGCAGGCCCAAGCTGCCGAGGCCGCGGGCTTCGTGCAGCAGACCCAGGCGTCCGTTTCGATAGTGGTAGAAGGCGGCTGAGCCGTTTTCCCCGTAGGAATCCACCACGGCGCAGGCCGCTTCGGAGAAGCCGCTACCACGGCAAGCCAGGGCCGCATGAGCCAGATGATGGGGAAAGCTGAGAAATTCGATCTGGCAGTCCGGGATGATTTCGGCCGTCAAGGCGGCGAGATTGAGCCCTGCTCGCTTTATGGAATGGCGGTTACACGCCATCATGTGGTGGATTCGGAGATTGCTAAGCGGTGTTCGGAGCCGCCGGATGCCGGTTCGATGCAAACCGGCCGGCTGTAGTACGCCAAGCGTATTGACCAGCCGTTCATACCAGGGCCGATTGCGGTTCCAGTCGAGCGCAATAACAAGGCGGCTCGCGTCTGGACAGTGACGTTCTAGCAGGTCGGGCAGGGCCGCCAGGTTATCGGCTTCGCAATTGAGCGCGCGCTTGTTCTGAAGCAAGCGTTCGGTCGCTTCGGCATAGCGGACCTCGCCCCGTGGGCCGACGATGGCCAGGGCGGGATCATGGTAGCTCGCGTTGAGTCCGACGTAGTAAGTCTTCACGTTATGTGTGAGTGTCTCGAAAAATCCAACGGAGTCGCCCGGCTCTGGCGACGACGGACCGGCAGCAGACCCATTGCCCCATTAATCGCGTCCATGTCGAGTCGAATGATCCCGAACTGGCGTTCAAACCCGCCGAGGATGGCGTCGGTCCTGGCCGATTACGGTTGGCTCGCCGGCCTGCTGCTGCCGCTTTGCAACATCGCATTTCTGGCGCGGGGGCCCTATTCCTGGGACGGTGCCTTGCTATGGACCACCCCGGTGTGGATTTCTATCCTGCTCGACTGGCGGGGTCCCGAGGTCGATTACCAGCCCCCACGACCATTGCCTGCCTGGGCCTACCTGACGGTTCTGAACGGCCTTGCGTTGTTGCAGATGGCTGCCATCGTCCTGCTATTGCAGATGGCTTGTCGCTTGAACTGGGACGGTCCCGCGCAATGGGGTACATCGCTGGCCAACCTGATCGCCATGCGGGTGGTGACGGGCACCAATTCTTGCTGTGCCGGCATCGCATTGGCTCATGAGCTGATCCACCGCCGCGGACTGTGGTTGCGAGGGATGGGGAGGGTGGTCTTATGGACCGTATTGTATGACCACTTTTTCCTAGCGCACGTTTATGGACATCACCGCCATGTCGCAACCCGCCGGGATCATGGAACTGCGCAATACGGTGAATCTTTCGCCCGATTCTGGCGCAGGGCCGCACCGGGACAGTGGATCGAGGCCTGGAAGCTGGAGCAGGCCAGGCTGCGGAACCGGTCGAATCTGCAGCGCTGGGCCCGAAACCGGATGGTTCACGGATTGGCCATCCAATTGACCCTGCTGCTTTTGATCGGGTTCGTGTTCGGGCCGGTGGCTTTGGCGATTTTTACTTATCAAGCCTTCGTTGCCGTTCGCTTGCTGGAGATGGTCAACTACATTCAGCACTGGGGACTGCAGCGAGACAGCGCCACCGTGGGACCAGCCCAAGCCTGGTCTACCCGGTCCTGGTGGAGTCTTCACAGTCTGATGGGTTTGCCATTGCATGCCGATCATCACTGCAACGCCGGTAAGCCCTTTTTCCGACTGAACGCGTTGAAGGGAAGTCCGCAACTTCCCCACGGCTATTTTGCAATGGCGGTGATGGTGAGGGTCGCTGACGATGATTGCCAGCAGCTCCTGAAGAAGCGGCTACACTCGTAATTCAAAGGAATCAACTTGTCCGAACCGCGGCCGATAACCGGATGGGTGGAAACCCAGGCTCAACGTTCCGACACCTTGCGAGGATACTGCCGTGATCGCCATCTGCCATTATCTGCTGCGCCGCAACGAGCAACCGCCGCCGCCATCCGGTCCCCGCAAGCGTCGCCTGTATCTGCCCCGCGTCGAAGATCCCGATCAACGCGACGGCTGGATCGACCTCAGCCTCGGCCGCAAAGTCCAGCCGATTCGAATCAAGACCGAAGACTGATCCAGGTTCTGTCTCCAATTGATCAGGTCCTTCCATGTCATCGGCCCGCTATAAATGTCGGGTCGGTCACGCGCTGTCCGTTGTTTTTGTCGCTTCGTCGGCTACAGTATTGGCATCAGTCCGCCCGGCGTCCGCCTGGGAACGACGGATGACAACCGAGAAAGGAATATGCCCCCGACTTTCGCACGACTGTTTGCCTTGGCCGTATTGCTGGTTCTCTGGCCCGCCGCCCAGGCCGGCATCCACAAATGTCTGAATGCTCAAAGCAAGGTGTTTTACCAAGATAAGCCTTGCCAGGACCTGACAACCGCCAATCTGCCCTCGCATCTGGCTGAACCCGGTGCACCGAGCCAGCGCCAGTTTCTGTGGAAGGCTACGTCGCTTTCGACCAAGGGCGAAGCTTATCTCCTGGGATCGCTTCATTTCGGCAGCAAGGACATGTATCCGTTGCCACCCAAGATCACCGATGCCTTCAACGCTGCCGACGTGTTGGTGGTCGAAGCGGACCTGCAAGGCGCCCTGGCCAGCGAAGCCGTCAAGAAACTGATGGCTGATGCGGTCTACCCGGAGGGCGATTCTCTGGAAGAGCACGTCAAGCCGGGCACTTGGCGCAAGCTCATCTCTGTTTCGAAGAGTCTGGGGATTCCCGATGGCAAACTGCGTCAGCAAAAGCCCTGGTTGGCGGCGTTGACGGTGATGACGGAATCGCTTGCCAAGTCCGGCTTCGATCCGGGGCTCGGTATCGATAAGGCGTTCGTCAAGGACGCCGGTGCCAAAAAGCCGATCATGCAAATGGAATCGGCCGAAATCCAGATCCAGTTGTTGCAGGCGTTGACTCCGCTGGAACAGGAGCAGTGGTTGCTGCAAGCGGCGTTGGACGCTGAAAAGGGCCCTGCTCTCTTTCAGGAAGTGGTGGACGCCTGGAGCAAGGGGGATGGCGAAGCCATGGATCTCATCGTCCACCACAGTTTCGACAGTAGCCCGACGTCGACCAAGCTGTATCAGATCTTCTTTGCCGACCGCAATGTCGCCATGGCCAAGAAAATCGAGGAAATGACTGCCGACGGGCGCAAGTATTTCTTCGTGATCGGTGCCGGCCACTTGAGTGGCGATCAGGGAATCGTCAACCTCCTGGAGCAAAAAGGTTTCCACGTCGAACAACCGTAGCCGACAGGCTGGCACCTGTCGGTCTCGGTGGGCGATGTTCAGCCCGCCACTACCCTCCCGTCACGCTCATGTGACGGAAAATCACCGGTTTCTCCTGCAGTGTGAATTCGTGCCGCTCCGGTTTGATGGTCATGGCCGCGACGATGGCTGCCCTGAGCCGCGCCTCGTCGCCGGGGTTCGCTCGCAACACCCGCTTCAGGTCCACCGAGTGCTCGTTCCCCAGACAGAGTAACAGCTGGCCTTCCGCGGTCAGTCGAACCCGGTTGCAGGTGCCGCAGAAATTGTGGCTGTGGGGGGAAATGAAACCGACCCGGGTATTGGTTCCTGCGATTCGGTAATATCGGGACGGTCCACCGGTTAGCTCGGTGGAGGGGATGAGTTCGAACGCGGTCCCCAGATCCCGGCGGACCTCATCGCTCGAATAGTATTGTTCGGCCCGGTCGTGGTCGCTGATTTCGCCCAGCGGCATCTCCTCGATGAAGCTGATGTCCACGCCTTTATCGACGGCGAATTGAGCCAGCGGGGTCACTTCGTCGTGGTTCCGATGCTTGAGGATTACGGCATTGAGTTTGATCCGTTCGAAACCGGCGGCGATAGCCGCATCGATTCCTTCCAGAACCCGGTGCAGTTCGCCCACCCGGGTCATGGCGCGGAATCGGCCGGCATCCAGCGTATCCAGGCTGATATTGACGCGGCGCACGCCGGCGCGGCGCAGGGTTTCGGCGGTGGCTGCCAAGCGGGATCCGTTAGTGGTCATCACCAGTTCACGCAGGCCACTGAGCGCTCCCAGTTCTTCCATCAGATCCACGGCCCCCTTGCGCACCAAGGGTTCACCGCCGGTGATCCGAATCTTGTCCACCCCCAAGCTCACAAAGCTGCGGGCGATGGTGGCAATCTCCTCCAGGGTCAGGATTTGCGCCCGCGGCAGGAAACGCATGTCTTCCGCCATGCAATAAACACAGCGGAAATCGCAGCGGTCCGTGATGGAGATGCGCAGGTAGGTGATTTGGCGGCCGAAACGGTCGGTCAGGGGGCTTGACGGTGCCATATGCGAACGGGCGGTTGAAAACCGAATAATTCTGCCATCGTTGGACTGTCCTAAAAAGCAGAGTAACTACTCAGACCCGGCCGAGGCGCAAAAAAGCCGAGTACCTCGCAAAAAAACACTTGACAGGGCTTTTCGCCGAATTTGCCATTTTTTGCGCCAGCACCACGCTTTTTGCTCAAATTCGAATTCACCCATGGGTTGAGCATCCCCTGCTGCTCTTAAACCGAATCAGACCTCAGTTTGAGTGAATTTCAGAGCGGGCAACAGCGGAACATAGGGTAGAAGCTAGCCGGTCTCGGGAATGGCGCAAATCGCGGCAGATCTCGGTGTGCAAGGGATCTTTCGACGATGGCCGCGCTCGGTTAATCCTCTTCCTCCTTCACGCTAAAGCCGCTGGTGAGCTTTTGCTGGATATTCGGCGGAACCGGGGCGTAGTGGCTGAATTCGACGGAATAGTGTCCCCGGCCGCCGGTATAGGCGTTGAGGCGGGATTGGTAATCCGCGAGCTCGGCGAGCGGCACCTTGCCCGTGATCGTGATGCGGCCCTGGTTGCGCGCCACGGTGCCGGTGATCTGGCCGCGCCGCAGGGACAGGTCGCCGGTGATGTCGCCCATGGCGGTTTCCGGGATGGTGATTTCGGCGTCGACCACCGGCTCGAGCACGCACGGTGCGGCGGCCCGGATGGCTTCGACGATCGCCTTGCGACCGGCCACCACGAAGGCGATTTCCTTGCTGTCCACCGGGTGGGTCTTGCCGTCGCAGACGACGACCCGCAGGTCCTCCACCGGAAAACCGGCGATGACGCCGTTTTCGAGCGCGAGTCGCACGCCTTTTTCTACCGCCGGCATGAGCGAGCCGGGAATGGTTCCGCCCTTCACGGCGTCGACGAATTCAGTGCCGGTACCACGCTCCAACGGTTCGATGCGCAGAAATACCTCGCCGAATTGCCCGGCGCCACCGGTTTGCTTCTTGTGGCGGTAGTGGCCGTCGGCGGCCTGGGTGATGGTCTCGCGATAGGCGATGAGGGGAGGCTGGGTTTCGACCTCCAGCTTGTATTGGCCGGCCATCTTTTCGATCTTGGCCGTCAGATGGATCTCGCCGAGGCCGCGGATGACCGTCTCATTGGTCGCCGCCCGGCGCTCCAGCAGGAAGGTCGGGTCTTCCTGCACCAACTTGTCGAGGATGTCGGATAGTCGCTGTTCATCGCCCTTGCGCTTGGCCGTCACCGCCAAACCCGTCATGGGCTTGGGGAAACGCAGCGGCTTGAGATGGATGTCGTCCTCCTCGTGGGAGTCGTGCAGGACACAGTCGAACTGGATTTCCTCCGCCTTGGCCACCGCGCCGATCTCTCCGGGCAGCAGCGCCTCCACCTCTTGGTAATCCTTCCCTTGCAGCCGGAACAGATGGCCGACCTTGAGCGGCCGCTTGCCGTTGCCAACAAAGAGTTGGGCATCCTTTTTCAGCGTTCCCTGGTGGACCCGGAAGACCCCCACCTTACCCATATACGGGTCGGAGATGACCTTGAACACGTGCGCCAGGACATGCTTGGCGGGATCGTGATCGGCGTGGAACGCCTCCGGGGCAGCGTCGCCGGCGCCTTTAAAGAACGGCGGGGGATTGCCTTCGGTGGGATTGGGCGCCAGCTTGGCGAGCGCATGCAACAATTCCGGGATGCCGGCGCCGGTTTTGGCCGAGACAAACAGAATCGGCGTCATGCCGTTGCGCAGGGCGCTCTCGAACGGATTATGGAGCTCCGCCGCCTGGGGCTCTCGGCCGTCTTCGAGATACTGCTCGAGCAGTGCAAGATCTTCCTCGACCAGCCGTTCGATGAGCTCACGGTGCGCCTGTTCCACCGAACCGAAGTCACTGTCGCCGCTGTCGTGTTCCAGCACCTCCACGACGTCCCGGTTACCGTGGGCGGGCAGGTCGAGCACCACCCCCCGGAAGCGGGTTCGGAGATCGGCGACCAATGTCTCCAGGTCGAGATTGTCGGCGTCGATCTTGTTGACCACGATCATGCTGCAAAGATTGCGGTCAGATGCGCTGCGCAACATGCGCTCCGTCATCAGCTCGATGCCGGTCTGGGCATTGACCACCACCAGGGCGGTATCCACCGCGGCCAGGGCGGCAATGGCCTGCCCGGCAAAGTCCGGGTAGCCGGGCGTGTCGATCAACTGGATGTGAGCGCCTTCGTAGGGGAAATGCGTCACCGCGCTATAGACGGAATGGCCGGCGGATTTTTCCTGGGGGTCGAAATCGCAGACCGTGTTGCCTTTATCCACTGCGCCCTTGTTGGTAATGGCGCCGGAATGGTGGAGTAGAGCCTCTGTCAGAGTGGTCTTGCCCGCCGCGCCGTGGCCGACCAGAGCGACGCTGCGGAGGGATTCGATGGTTGGATGCGTCATGAGCAGGGTCCCGGTTGGGTCGCAATGCTGGCCATTGTAAGCCAACCGGGCCGGGTTGCTTCGAACAAAGAGGCTGCCGCGGTGGCTCACATGCACATGTTCATCCCGGGATCCCAACTCTGCCCCGGGTCGCACAGGTGCAGGGTGAACTGCTGGGTGGCGATGCCTCCCTTGCTGCCATCGGACACGCTGATCGCTACGGCCGCCGTTCCGGCACTGACCTGGGCCTCGGTCGGGGTCCATTTCAAGGTCGTTCCATCGCGCACCATTCCCTCCGGAACTTGAACCAGGGTGTATTGAAGCGGGTCGCCATCGGCATCGGCGACCTGGAGGCCATATTGGAAAGCGCTTCCGGCATGGAATGTCGTGGGCGCCGCAGACTGAATCACCGGTGCATGGTTGGCCACACAAGTGGCCGACGTTTCCGACCAGGTGCTCGCCGCGGCGCACACATGCAGGGCGACGGTCTGGGTATCTTCGCCGCCGGCCTGATCGGTAACCCTGACGGCGAATTGAACGTCGCCCGCCGTCGCAGGTGTCCAATGCAGCTCGCCATTGAACTGGCCGAGGATCATTCCGTCCGGCTGATCGGACAGGAAGTAGTTGGGGATTTGCACAAGCAAATCTGAGTTCCAGTCGGCATCGCTGCTGGCGAAGGTGACGGAAAGGGCTTGCCCGACCGTGGCGGACGGCCAGGGCGGCAGTTGCAGGTCCGGTTTTGCGTTATCCAGGCAGGTGGCGCTGCCCGAAGCGGCATCGTAACCCCAGGCCAGTTCGCCGGGGCAATGCAGGGTGACCGGAACCCGCTGGCTGGCATAGCCGCCGTTGGCGTCACGCACCGTGATAAGGTAGGTGTAGGTATACGGCAGGTTGTTGCCTCCGGTGATCGGAGTCCAGTCGCTGACCGTGACCTGGCCCGTCTGCGAATCGATGCTCATGGTGTCGAGCCGGGTGCCGAGGGCGAAGGTCAGCCCGCCCGCGTTTCCATCGGGATCGGTGACTTGCGGGGTGTAGGCGTAGCCCGCCGTCTCGCCGTAGACGACGGTGGTTGCACCGGCGCCGGGTTCGACCGCGAAGGCCGGCGGCTGGGTTGGTGGCGGCGGTGGTTTTCGACGAAGCCGTACCGCAGGCGTCTCCGGCCGGTGAGCCGGTGCAGCTCAGTTCGACGGTATGGCAGGTGTCGCAGCCGATGCTGCTGCCGGCGCTAACCCGCACGACCGCCTTTTTGGATGCCCGCCTTCGCCAGCTTGGGCCGTTTGAACTTGCGAAAATCGAACACCCGGTCCACCGGAGTGCGCGACAAGCGGGTGCCCTGGTGAGCCGCCACAGCGAGGGCGGCATTCCAAAAGCATCCGCCTGCGCGGCCAACAGCGTGATTCCTTGATCCGGCGTTCTCACGATCTCGTAATTGCCACGGGAGATGACGGAATCCAGATTCTCGCCGACGTCGGGCCCCAGCAGGGAACTGTCCCAACGGTCGGTTTTGCGGATCTTCGCGGTATCCATGGGAACGCCGGCGGTTCTAAGGTCCGCCCCGGTCGGCCAGTTCTGACTGGTTGAATTGATGGAGTCCGGACCGACCGGATCAAGCGGGTTGACCCCCGCCGCATCGCGGAGCTTCACAGCATAAGCAGCCAGGACCGGGGATTTCAAATCCTTCTTGTAGACCACGGCATTCAGGCTGCCGTAATGGAATTCGCTGCCCAGCATGGCCCCGGGCGCCTGCCGCATGTCCTCGCTGCACTGCATGGTCAAGTCTTCATAAGGCAGCACGACCAGGTCGTCCTTGTGGCCGGACGGGTTGCCCTGCTCGTCCTTTTCCAGTTTGGGCGGTGATTGGCGGGCGGCGCCGAGCACCGCAGTCAGGTCGGGAGTCTCCGCCGGCGGACTGCCGACGGTGATCTCCACGCTATCCTCGCAGCGGTACGGTTTGCTTTCCTGCGCCTTGATGCTGCCGTCCACCGCACTTAAGCGAACCCGGTAGCGGCTGTCGTTGAGGATGAACCTGACAGTCGCCTCGGTCCCGCTTGCCCTTTGAAAGCTGTCGATCTTCGCGCTGGTCGAGTCGTCGATCCCCATGGATCCGCCACCGAAGTCCCACTCGAATTGAGGCTTCGCCGACTTGGCCAAGGTGGCCTGTGCCTTGAAGCTGACCGCTTCGTTGGCGTTCACCGTGATTGGGCCGGTCGGTTCCAGAATCCGGCATTTGGGCGTTTGCTTGCAGGCCTTGTTGGGATTGCCGGCGACCGGTTTGACCGCTTCAATGGCTCCTGCCTGGGCGCGAACGGCGCAGGGAATGTCGGTCAGCTGATCGCCGGGGATGGACAGGGAAAACGGGCTGGAACTCACTGACCCCAGCTTGGCGCCATTCAGCTCAAAGAGATCGACGTCCGTGGCGGGCGCATGCCTGATGCGGCCCTTGACGGTCAGTCGTTGTGACTTGGCGGCCCACACCGCCTTGGTCAGGGTGATTTTTGGCTGCGGCGCGGCATGGGCGAAGGTGACCACCCCCCATCCCAACGACAGCTGCAACAACAGGGCTAAGCCTTGATTAAGCGTGATTTTAAGATTCATGACATGCTCCCGCGCGGTTACATGCACATCTGCATGCCGGTATCCCAATGCTGCGGCGACACGCAGACCGTCACCTTGCCGGTTTGGGTTGCGGTGCTGAAGCCGTCGCTCACCTCCGCCGTGAAGCTGACCTCCCCCGAGACGGTGGCGGCAGCTTTCCAGGTGATGATGCCGGTGGCGGCATCGATGGCCATCCCGGCCGGCGCCTGCCTCAGCGAGTACGTCAAGCTATCGAAGTCCGGATCGGAGGCATTGACGTCGTAGCGATACTCGGCGCCGGCAGTGAGCCCCTTCGGTGCCGGCGTGGTCGTCACCTTGGGCACGGTGTTGTCCATGCACATGCCCATGTTGGGATGCCAATCCTGGGTGCCGCGACACACCGCCAGGGTGATGTCCTGGCTGGCCTGATGGCTGGGATTGTCCTTGGCACTAGCCAGGATACGGAAGCTCACTGAGTCCGGAGTGGTGGCATCCGGCGTCCAGGCCAACAAGCCGTTTCCATCCACGCTGACTACCGGCGTGAAGGTCGGTGCCTGGCCGGTCGCGGCATCGATGACGGAGTAACTGGCCGGTGACGTGCTGGTCAGCGGATAGCTGAACGTGGCGCCTTCATGGACACCGCCGGTCGGCACTGCCGATGTGATCTGCAGCGGACTGCAAACGCTCAGCCCGGCATCCCAGAACGGCGCCGCGCTCGGGCAGACCGGCTTGATGACGAACCAGCGGCTGGCCGAAAGCCCGGCTTTGTCGGTGACCTGGACCTGGAAGTCGAACACGTCGTCGGGATTGGCAAAGGTATGATCCCAACTGATCAGCCCCTTGTGCTGGTCGTTGTCGATGCTCATGCCGTCCGGGCCTTGGAGCAAGGTGTAGGTCAGCTGGGCGCCGACGTCTTCATCGCTGGCTTGGTCGTGATAGCCGGCAAACGGCAGGGCGATGGTCGCGGTGGGTGACGGTGACGCCGCGATGACCGGGCTGTGGCGGTGGGTGATCTCGCCACCGGGCAGTTTGGTGTTGCTGGTCTTGAGGTCGTGGCAGGTATCGCAGCCGATGATGCTGCCGGCGGCGACCTTGATGACCTTATTCTTGAAGCCGACTTTCTTCAGCTTCTTGAACTTCAACCCTCTGAAGTCGAACACCCGGTCCACCGGCGTCCGCGACAGCCGGGTGCCCTTGTGATCGTCGCCATGACAGGCCGCGCACTGGTCTTCATTCTTCACTCCCGGCAAACCGGCCACCACATTGTGCCAGCCGCCGTATTGGGTGCCGTCGGTATTCAGCTGATCGCCGCTGGTCCGCTGCAGGTACCAATTGGGGGCGTTGACCGGATGCAGATTGTGCGGCCCGCCCAAGACGCCGGCCGGCAGACCGCTGGCGGTGCTGCCGTCCAGATTCTCCAGGTCCTTGAACGCATCGGTGGTATGGCAGACGTTGCATTCCAGGATATGGCCGGGATAGCCCTGCAGTTGGACTGCCGTGACATTGGCATTGGCGCTGGGGTCGCGGCTCGGAGCCACTTCGTGCGCGGCTCCGTGACACGCGGCGCAGGCCACCTGGCCGTGCTGATCCTTGCCGAAACGATAAACCGGCAGTTCCACCTTGAGCGGCACGGCCGAGGTCGGCGACGTGGTCGTGTTGTCCTTGTATTGATACTCGTGATTCGGGACCACCGCGAAGCGCACCGCATCCGGGTCGGCCTTGTCCACCGGCCGGGTGACGGCCGCCAGATTGGTATCGTCGAAGGCACGGCGGCGGACACCGGGACTGAAGTATTGAGCGGTATCGGTCTTGCTCAGATTGGCATTGCCGATATGGCAGGAGCCGCAGTCGGTCTCGTCCATCCAGGGGAAACGGTAGTCTTCCAGATGTTCCGAACCTTGCTTGGCGGGCTCCTTGGTCCACGCCTTGCCCACGGCCAGCATGTCGCCGTGGCAGTCGTAACAGGTCACGCCGGCGGTATACATGCGATCGTTGTACAAGGGCTCGCGGTGCCCGGCGTGGCAGCGCAGGCAGTTCTGCTCCATGGGCAGTTGCTTGCCATCCTCGCCGAAGATCGGAAACAAGGTATTGGGGTTGGGGTCGGCGTTGGCCGGACGCTGGGTCAGCGAGGCGGCATCGAACCGTACGGGCCGACCGATGTTGTCGCGCTGGATATCGCTCTTGTCGGCGTTGTACTGCAATCGGCCGTGAAAATTGTGCATCGAACGGGAATAACTGGCGCCGTCTCCGCCGGTCCATTTGCCCAGTTCTTCGTCGCTAAACCCGATTACCAAGGGCCCATTGGTATAGGGAATCGCCGGGTTGATTTCCGTCACATGACACCGGTTGCAGGGTATCGGTCCACTGAAAAAATTCAGTGGCGGCGAGGAATCACCGATCAGGGGACCGCCATAGTTTCCGCCGGTGATTCCCAACTCAAGACACCAGGGGGTACACCAGGCCCACAAGAAGGAATGGCTGACGAGCACGTTGATATTGGCCGCGAACTCCTGGTCGAACAAGCTTTTGCTGTTGGGGTCGACATGCAGATCCGGATTCGCCTTAGCCAGATCCTGCAGGTCGTAGAAAGTCGGTAGCTTATCTCCGACATCGTCGGCGCCTCCCGGAGCATTCGTGTTGCCGCTCCCAGCGACATAGGGCGTGGCGGGGTTGGCCGCAATCTGCCCCTTGGCATGACACCCGCGGCAATGCAAGTCACGGCTGGTGGGCAAGTTGACATCGGTACTGGCCAGGGCGGTTGTGGAACCGGTTTGCACGGCTTCGATCCGCACCAGTGGCTGGGAATTCACTCGCCCGGCATCGTCGATATCCGTGATGGGTAGCGTCTGCGCTACGAACCATTGGTTGATGGCGTCAAACAACGTGAAGGTTTGCGGTTCGTTGGCAACATAAGGTTGGCTCACTCCAGGCATATAAGTCCCGTGGTTTGCACCATCGGGCAAATGTGAACGAACCGTCGCGGCGATGCTCTTTTCGCCGTCGAGATTGGTTTGGGCATTGTCGTTAGGCCCGAACGCGTCGCTCCAGTCGCATCGCGTAATGTCTTCTTGGGTATAGAGGAAGTAACCCTCGTCAGGTTTGGGCATGCCGGGCGTTTGCGTGCACATGATCGACAGCCATTCGTAGTAACTTTGTATCAACGACGTATCGACGAAATTTTTGGCAAGGCCGGTCTGGTCGGCCGGCAAGTGGCTTACCGTCTCCCACCAGTCTGATTTTTGAATGGTGGCGGATAGCAGAGGTGAAAATTGCTTGATGTCCGACGCCAACGGCCAGTTCTGGCTGGTCGAATTGATCGAAAGGTTACCGGTCGGATCGGCAGCGTTGACTGCCGCCGAATAGCGCAGTTGCAGCGTGTCCCCTGCTTGCAAAAGCGGGCCTTCAGTAACCCCTACGCTGCCTTTCTTGATGACGTAGGCGTTCAGGTTATTGACCAGCCAATTCTGGGGAGAGAAATTGACCAGACGGGGCATGAAGCCGTCTTGCGCATGCTGCATGGTCCAATCCTGAAACGGCAACACCACCAGATCGCCCGCCTCGCCATTGGCTTCGCTGCCCTTCTTCGGGGTCGATGAAAGCGCATCGGCGGCCATGGGCGCGACACCGGGCGGCACATCCGGCGCCGTACCCACCACGATTTCCACGCTGTCCTCGCAGCGGTACTGGGGCGAGCCCATGCTCAGATTGGCGTCGCCGTCGGTGACGACAAACCGCACCCGGTAGCGGCTGTTGTCCCGCACGAAGGCGACGCTGGCTTCGAGACTGTCCGGCCTCTTGTAGGTTTTCACGAGGCCGGTGTCGGTCAATTCCTCACCCATGGCGCCGCCGGCAAAATCCCATTCGTACTTGGGATTGTTGATGGACTTGGGCAGTTGGACCGAGGCGGTGAACTGCACCGGGGTATTGACAGGGGTCGCGAAGTCGGCGCCGGGCGCGGTGATCTGGCAACGCGGCGTCTGTTTGCAGAACTTCGGCGCCCCCGCCACCGGCTTGACCTTGTCCAGATCGCCCGACTGGGCGCGCACCGCACAAGGCACGCCAACCAGTTCGTCACCCGCAATCCTTAGGCTGAAGCTGCCCTTGGCCGACAGCGCGGGTGATCCCAGCCGGCGGCCGTTGATGTCATACAGATCCACGCTGGCGCCTTCCGCCGCCTTGGCGAGCTTGCCCCTGATGGTCAGTTCACCCTTCTTGGCGGACCAGATCGCGCTGGATAGCCCCAGAGGGGCGGCCTGGGCTTCCCCTAGATGGAAAGCCACCAGACTACTGAGCATCAAGGTAAACCGCAGATAGTCACGTCGGACTTGTATTTTCATGGATTCCTCGATGGTAAAGGGGACTGTTTAGAAGGATTTGGCCCAAAATAACTTCCTCGAAATATCGCGGCAGGGCGCCAGAGCCCACCGGGTCGAATTCTGGAACCCGTACCCAGGACCCTGCGGCCCATGGCCGCCCCATTTTTCCTTCTCCCTCCGGGAGAAGGTGGCCCGAAGGGCCGGATGAGGGCGAGAGACCGCACGGTTCCAGGGCACAATTCGCGGGCCATGGGGCCGGTCGGTCTCTCCCGCAGGGAGAGGGTTCCTTATTTCAACAGCATTGGGGGGGGAAGCCCGCCGATCGAAGGAACGCAGCAGGGCTTCGTCCAAACGGGACGGCGGGACCATTGTGGTTCCTGACGCCAGACTCTGCGCCATGTCAACGCCGAGAGTACCCCAAGGGTCTTGCCGAAGCCGGTCGGAATCCGGATGAGCCGGCTGCCTGGAGGCGCTTGGGCTAGGGACCTTTGCCAGGGGTAAGGCCCGTCGATGCGGTTGGCGTGGCGGAAAAATCTATCGAAGTCTTCCAATCGGGTCGCTCCCGGTTTTGGTTGTCCACGTTGGGTCGGCAATTAAACGACCCGCCAATCTCAAATCTTGAGTTTGTCGCCGGATTTCTTGCCGGCTCGGTATTGCCGCAAGGCTTGGTGCAATCTCTCCTGCACCTGCTCGCGCAGTTCCGGAGGTTCCAGCACTTCCACGTCGGGGCCGTACTTGAGGATGTCCATGATCAGTTCGGTGGGGTCGGAATAGGGCAGGTGGAGGCGGTAGCTGCCGTCGTCCTCGAATTCGCCGGCTTGTCCGGGAAACCAGCATTCTTCGGCAACCCAGCGGGCGCGTTCGGGGGTGAAGCGGAGCACGGCGGTTTGGCGGGGCGATCCGCCGAAGATGCCGTAGCTGGCGCCGAAGTGGGCGTCGAGTTGGTCGTCGTCCACTTCGGTTGCCGGATGATCGGTGCAAGTGAGGCTTTCGATCCGGTCCAAGGCGAAGCAGCGC
>VEPB01000195.1 GCA_012026715.1 Methylococcaceae bacterium
CCCCAGTCCCCGTCGTCAAGATCGACCGGCCGCAAGTCCGCGACGTCACCCTGTGGGACGAATACCCCGGCCGCATCGCCGCCGTCGCTTCGGTCGACGTGCGCGCGCGGGTGGACGGCTATCTGGACAAGGTGAACTTCAAGGCCGGCGATCGGGTGAACAAGGGCGACCTGCTGTTCGTGATCGATCCCCGCCCTTACCGGACCCGATTGAGCCATGCCCAGGCGCAACTGGAGCAGGCGCGGGCGAGACTCGACCTGGCCCGCAACAACAAGGCCCGCGCCGAGCACATGTACAGATCCAAGGCCATCTCCGAAGAGGAATACGACGCCCGCAGCAAGGGCCTGCTGGAAGCCGAGGCCGAGGTCCGCTCGGCGGAAGCCGACGTGGGCGAGGCCAAGCTCAACCTGGAGTTCACCGAAGTGCGCTCCCCCATCGCGGGCCGGGTCGGCCGCGAGCTGATCACCGCCGGCAACCTGGTCAAAGGCAGCGGTGGCGACGGCACCCTGCTGCCCTTCATCGTCTCGGTGGACCCGGTCCATGTCTACGTCGACGTGGACGAGCGCTCGGCCCTCAAGTACCGGCGCCTGACCGGACAGGGCGGCGAAATGGGCACCCGCATCCCGGCGGAACTGGCGCTGGCCGACGAGCAGGGCTACCCCCACCGCGGCCACATCGACTATGAATCGCCCCGGCTCGATGCCGGCACCGGCACCCTCACCCTGCGCGGCGTCTTTCCCAATCCCGACGGCCTGCTGACACCGGGCCTGTTCACCCGCATGCGCGTACCGGGAGGCAAGGCGGCGCAGGCCCTGCTGCTGCCGGACCGGGCCATCGGCTCGGATCTGGCCAATCGTTTCGTCTGGGTGGTCAAGGCCGACAACAA
This sequence comes from Methylococcaceae bacterium, assembly GCA_012026715.1. Classification (GTDB taxonomy): domain Bacteria; phylum Pseudomonadota; class Gammaproteobacteria; order Methylococcales; family Methylococcaceae; genus VEPB01. The sequence goes on from VEPB01000195.1 coordinate 887, forward strand.
GGTGGAGCGCCGGCCGGTGGTCTTGGGTGCCTTGAGCGAGGGGCTCCGGGTCGTCGCCGAGGGTCTGAAGCCGGATGACCGGGTGGTGATCGAAGGGGTTCAGAAGTTGCGGCCCGATCAGGAAGTGAATCCGGAAACCGCGCCAGCGGCCGGTTCGCGCTGAGGCATCCGCCATGGAACGCTTCAGCCATTTCTTCATCGACCGCCCCATCTTCGCCTCGGTCCTGTCCATCGTCATCACCCTGGTGGGCGCCCTGGCACTGCTCAATCTGCCCATCGCCCAATACCCGGAGATCGCCCCGCCCAACGTGGTGGTGAGCACCAGCTATCCGGGCGCCAATGCCAAGGTGGTGATGGAAACCGTCGCCACCCCCATCGAGCAGGAGGTCAACGGCGTCGAGGACATGCTCTACATGTCTTCCCAATCCACCAACGAAGGCGCCATGGTGCTGACCATCACCTTCAAGCCCGGCACCAACATCGACAAGGCCCAGGTGCTGGTGCAGAACCGGGTGGCGCTGGCCGAACCCAAGCTACCGGAGGAAGTGCGCCGGCTGGGAATCAACGTCAAGAAGCGCAGTCCGGACCTGAGCCTGGTGGTCAACCTGATCTCTCCGGACCACCGCTACGACAGCGCCTACCTCAGCAACTACGCGCTGCTGCAGATCAAGGACAGCCTGGCCCGGCTACCGGGGGTGGGCGATATCCTGGTTTTCGGCGCCCGCGACTACAGCATGCGGGTGTGGCTGGACCCGGCCCAGGTGGCGGCCCGCAACCTCACCGCCACCGACGTGGTCCGGGCGCTGCGCGAGCAGAACTTGCAGGTGGCCGCCGGCGTGGTGGGGCAGGCGCCGACCACCGGCGGGGGGGACTTCCAGTACACCGTGACCACCCTGGGCCGGCTGATGGAGGCGGAGCAGTTCGCAGACATCGTCATCAAGACCGGCGCCGACGGCGCGGTCACCCGGCTCAAGGACGTGGCCCGCATCGAGCTGGGCGCCAAGGACTATGGCTCCGCCCTCTACCTGGACGGCCAGCCCACCATCGGCCTGGCGGTATTCCAGCTGCCGGGCTCCAATGCCCTGGTCACCAAGGAAGCGGTGGTGAAAACCATGGAGACCCTCAAGACCCGGTTCCCGGAGGGACTGGACTACAACCTGGTCTACGACACCGTGGTGTTCATCAAGCAGTCCATCGAGGCGGTGGTGGAGACCCTGTTCGAAGCCTTGCTGCTGGTGGTGCTGGTCGTCCTGGTGTTTCTGCAGAACTGGCGCGCCAGCATCATTCCGCTGATCGCCGTGCCGGTCTCCCTCATCGGCACCTTCGCGGTGATGTCGGCCCTGGGGATGTCGCTGAACACCCTGTCCCTGTTCGGCCTGGTGCTGGCCATCGGCATCGTGGTGGACGACGCCATCGTGGTGGTGGAAAACGTCGAGCGCCACATCGCCATGGGCGAGGACGTGCGGATTTCCACCCGGCGCGCCATGGACGAGGTGGTGGGCCCCATCATCGCCACCACCCTGGTGCTGGTGGCGGTGTTCGTACCCACCGCCTTCATCGTCGGCGTGTCCGGTGCCTTCTACCGCCAGTTCGCCCTCACCATCGCGGTATCCACGGTGATCAGCTCCTTCAATTCGCTGACCCTGAGCCCCGCCCTGTGCGCCGCCCTGCTGGGCCGCGCCCATCACAACCCGGACTGGCTCACCCGCGCCATGAACCGGCTGTTCGGCTGGTTCTTTGACGGCTTCAACCGGATGTTCCAAATCTTCGGCGCGGGCTACGCCCGCCTGGTGGGCAAGCTGATCCGCCTGACCGCCATCGTGCTGACACTGTATGTCGCCCTCAACGGCCTCAATTTCCTGGCCTTCGAAAAAGTGCCCACCGGCTTCATTCCCCAGCAGGATCAGGGCTATCTGATCCTTTATGCGCAGCTGCCGGACGCCGCCTCGGTGGAGCGCACCACCGAGGTGGTCCAGCAGGCCAGCCGGATCATCCTGGACACGGAAGGGGTCAAGCACGTCAACGCCTATGCGGGCTTCTCCATCCTGACCGGCACCGGCCAATCCAACGTGGCTACCCTGTTCGCCCGGCTGACGCCCTTCGAGCAGCGAAAGGGCCGGCCGGAACTGGGCGCCAACGCGGTGATCGCCCGCTTGCAACAGCGGCTGGCCAAGATCACCGAGGCCAACATCTCCGTATTTGCACCGCCTCCGGTGCGGGGCATGAGCAGCGTGGGCGGATTCAAGCTGCAGCTGCAGGACCGGTCCAATGCCGGCGTGGCCGCTCTCCAGCAGGCAGCCAACGAGTTGATCGGCAAGGCCACCCAGGAACCGGGGCTGGCGACGGCCTTCTCCACCTTCCGTTCCACCGTGCCGCAACTTTACCTGGAGGTCGACCGCGTCCGCGCCAAGGCCATGAAGGTGCCACTGAGCGAGATCTTCGACACCCTCCAGATCTACCTGGGCTCCCTCTATATCAACGACTTCAACCGCTTCGGCCGCACCTACCAGGTGGTGGCCCAGGCCGATACCCGGTTCCGCATGCGCGCCGACGACATCGCCAAGCTCAAGACTCGCAATATGGACGGCGACATGGTGCCGCTGGGCTCCCTGCTGGAGGTC
>VEPB01000349.1 GCA_012026715.1 Methylococcaceae bacterium
GCAAGGCGCCGCCCTGCCCCTCGACGGCATCAACGGCATGCACGCCGACCTGCCGCCACAACCGGTGGCGAACGGCCCGGCCACCCTGCCCTTCGGCTTCAGCCTGAAACTGCGTGGCCTGGAACAGCTGGAATTCGTGCCGGCCGGCAAGCAGACCAAGGTGGCAATAACCTCCAGCTGGCCGCACCCCAGCTATTTCGGCCGCTTCCTGCCCGACCCCTCCAGCCAGGAAACCGGCCCGCAGGGCTTCCATGCCGAATGGGCGGTCAACTCGCTGGCGTCCAACGTCGCCGCCAGCCTGGGCAGCTGCCGGCAGATCCAGTGTTTCGACAGCTTCGGCGTGAAGCTGATCGACCCCATCAACGTCTACTCCCTTTCCGACCGCGCCAGCAAATACGCCTTTTTGTTCGTGTGCCTGAGCTTTGCCGCCATCTTCCTGTTCGAGGTGCTGAAGCGGCTGGCGGTACATCCGGCGCAATACGCCCTGGTGGGACTGGCCCTGGCGATGTTCTTCCTGCTGCTGCTGAGTCTGTCGGAACACATCGAATTCGTCGTGGCCTATGCTGTCGCCACCACCGCCTGCACCGGCCTGATCGGCTATTATCTCGCCGCCGTGCTGGCTAGCGCCCGCCGTGGACTGGCCGGCGGCGCGATGCTGGCCGGGCTGTTCGCCGCCTTGTACGGCCTGCTGCAATCGGAGGACAACTCGCTGGTGCTGGGTTCGCTGCTGTTGTTCGCCCTGCTGGCGCTGACCATGGTGGCCACCCGGAAAGTTGACTGGTACCGCCTCACGGCGCCCGCCAATTCCCCGGCGGTCCCCGCACCGAAGGCCTGACCGCAAGAGCGAGCCATCATGTTCGTTGCCCATGCCCCGGCCGGTTACATCGGCGCCCGCTTGCTGTGGCCGCGCCTGGGGCTGCCGAACCGTCTCCGCACGGCTTTCCTGTGGAGCGGCATCGTCGGCTCGGTGGCGCCGGATTTCGATCTGGCTTACTTCCACTGGGTGGACCAGCGCGCCCATTCCCACCACGGTTATGTCACCCACTATCCCATCCTGTGGCTGAGCCTGCTCGCCGCCGCCTGGCTGTGGAAGCGACGGGCGCCGATCGCGCCAGGGCCGGCCCTGGCGCTGATTTTCTGTCTCAACGGTTTCATCCACATGGTGCTGGACAGCGTCGTCGGTGGCATCCGCTGGCTGGCGCCCTGGTCGGACCACAGTTACCGGCTGGCCGTCGTCCCAACCCTCCACCATCCCTGGTGGCTCAACGTCGCGCTGCACTGGTCGTTCCTGCTGGAACTGGCACTGGTGGGGTGGGCCCTCTATCTCGCCGGCGCCCATCGTCCGGCTGGCCGTGCCTGGCGAGACCGGCTCGTGCGCTGCTTCGGAAAGAATCGGGCACGGCGGCAAAAGACCGAGTCCCACGTACGGGAATGACCGGTCAGGGAACGCGCCGGATGAGAAGCTTATGGCGTCGGCAAGGCGCGCACCAAGGCGCGGAAACTTCGGCGAAACCGAAACGGCCTATTGGATTTCAAATCTTTACGCTGAACCCGGACCGATAGCCCTCACCCCGAAACCAGCCGATTCAACTGCCTTCCGACCACGTCATCCGGGTCCCAGGTACTCGGGACTCTCTCGGCAGCCGCCACCACAACGCGACCGACATCCCAAAAACGGCAGAAAACAAAAGTGCGGCATATAGTTTTGCCATTGCCGGACAGTCCATCGTCTACCGTGGGGAAGCCGGGCCGCCGGCAAATCCCGAAATTCCGGCGCATCAGACAACGGATGCCTCATCAAGCCTTCCCGGCGCCGTGGCCGGCCGAAAAAAAACAAGAGTCGGGCACCCATCTCGAATTTCATCATGCATCGAACCGAACGACGGGTCATCTCCCTGACAGCCTTTGGCTACAGCCTGGTGCTGCTCCTGGTCCTGGGGCTGGGCGCGGTCACCGCCACTAGCCTGCAGCGGTTGGCGGGCATCACCGACGAGCTTTACGACCACCCATTTCAAGTCAGCAACGCGGCCATCGGCGCCCAGGCCATGGTCGCCCTGATCCGCAACCAGATGCTGGAACTTGCCCTGGTTCCAAGCGCAGAGCATCTATCTGCAGCCAAGACCCGCACCAAGGCCCTGGATGCCGGCTTGCGCGAGCGGCTGCGCGTCGTCAAGCAGCAATTCCTCGGCGATCCCGCCAAGATCGACGAAATCATCCGTCGCCTGGACGAGTGGCGGCAATTTCGCGAAGAGGTGTTTGCCCTGATGGAGCACGGCCAGACCGCACGGGCAATCGAGTGGATCCAGACCGACGGCGCCGGGCAATTCGACCGGACTTACGGCAGCGTCGACGTTGTGGTGAATCAGGCCCAGAACCGGGCCGTCCGGTTCCGTCAGCAAGCTGCCACCGAATCGCGCGAGGTCATTGCATTAACCTTGCTTCTGCTGGCCGGGCTGGCGCTGTTGATCGCGCTCATCGGCTGGGCGACCGGGCGGCGGACAATGACCATCATCGGCCAGGAAAGGTTGCTGATGCAGGCGCTGGAGGAAAGTGAACGGCGCTTCCTGAAAGCCATGGACAACGCCCCCATCGGGGTTGCGCTGATGAACGCCGACGGTCAGCTGCAGCGAGTGAATCAGGCGTTCTCAAGATTGCTGGGCCACCCCAGCAGCGAGCTGCTGCGGCTTCAGTTCCTCGACCTGACCGAAGCGGTGGATTACGACCATCACGCCCGCCATTTTCGCACCCTCAGCGCGGAAGGCGGCAACTCTTATCAACTGGAACTGCGGCTCCAGCGCCGCGACGGCAGCCAGGTCTGGACGCGAACGCACTGCTCGGCGGTTCGCGACGAAGGGGGTCGCCCCAGCCAGGTGATCGCCCAGGTGGAAGACATCTCCGCCCACAAGTCCGCGATGGAACGCGACCGATATCTGGCCGGCATCCTCGACAACGTGTTCGACGGCATCCTCACCATCGACGAACTGGGCATCATCGATTCCTTCAACCGGGCTGCCGAACGAATCTTCGGTTACCGCCGCGAGGAGGTATTGGGCCGCAACGTCAAAATGCTGGTCCCAGCGCCTCACGACGCCTTGCACGACGACTATATCCAGCGTTATCTGGCCACCGGCGAAAAAAAAATCATCGGTATCGGACGCGTGGTCGAGGGCCTGCGCAAGGATGGCAGCCGATTTCCCATGGATCTCGCGGTCACCGAAATCCGGGAGGGTGGAAAAATCCGTTTCACCGGAATCCTCCGGGACATCACCGACCGGGTCAAAGCGGAAGAGGAGGTCCGCCGCATGGCCCATCACGACAATTTGACCGGCTTGCCCAACCGGCTGTTGCTGCAAGACCGGCTGCAGCGCTGCCTGGCACGCGCGCAGCGCGATCAGACCCGGGTGGCGTTGCTGTTCCTGGACCTGGACCGCTTCAAAAAGATCAACGACAGCCTGGGTCACGATATCGGGGACGAACTGCTGAAGACCACCGCCCGCCGCCTGCTGGCCTGCGTCCGGGAATCCGATACGGTCGCCCGCATGGGGGGCGACGAGTTCATCATCATCCTGCCCCTCATCGGATTCCTTCGGGACGCCGAACGGGTCGCCCAGAAAATTCTCGAGGCCATGGAAGAGCCCTGCCTTCTCGCCGATGAACCCCTGACGGTGAGCACCAGCATCGGCATCGCGGTCTATCCGGACCACGGCAGCACTCAGCAGGAGCTGTTCCGATCTGCCGACATGGCCATGTACCAGGCCAAGAAAGCCGGCCGCGCCACCTATCACGTCCATTCCGGCGCCGGACCGGCCTGGCGCTATTCGGCCGCCATCGACAAAACCGACTGACAGCCCCGCTCAGGCGGCCGCGACAGACTCCGCCGCCTGCGCGGGGACCGGCACATCCAGCGCGGCACACAAGCCCCGCAGCAACAGCCGCTCGTAGTCGCTGCAGCGGCCGTCATAGGTCACGACCGCCATCGCCCCGTTCAGCAGCAAAGGCTTGTCCACCGGGGCCAGACGCAACAGCTGATCCAGCGCGACCTCGATCCGGCTGGTATCCAGACCGGACAGCGGCTCGGGCGCCAAATTGCGGCAACGCCCTTCCAACCACGGAATGCCCTTGAGAAAGGCATCGGCGGCCCGCTCGCCGGAGCCGTGTGCCAGCGCCGACAGCAGCAGGGCGCTGGGTTCCGCCAGCTTGGCCAAGGTCAGCGGGGACTGGTTGCGCAGCTGGGTGTAGCGGTAGTTGAGGCGGTATTCCAGCAACTTCAGCAGCACCAGTTCATGCAGGCACAGCTCCTCGTCCACCAGCGCCAACCGCCGCATCCGGCCCAGGAACAGCTGCAGCTGGTAGTCGTCCAGCATGGCCAGGGCAGGCAAGGTCAGCTCCAGAATTTCCAGGCGCCGGCTGTCGGGCAGTTCGCCAAGCGCCGCCCGCGTCGCTTCCAGGGCCTCCCAGCGTTGAGCCGGCACCTCGCCCTTCAATTGGGCCAGTTGCCGTTGGCGCTGGGCCGGCTCCACCAGCATCAGGCAGCAGGCCGCCAAATCCTGGGCGGATTGGGGATCGCGGAGCGCCGCGGCCAGCCGGGGATCGAGGCCGTCGATAAAGCGGCGGGCCGCCTCCACCTGTTCCGGTGCGACCGTACCGACCGAGGCCAGCCAGGGTCGGGCGGCTTCGGCCGGCGGAACGGCAGGCGCAGCCGGGGCAAATCCCATGGCCTGCCCCGACCAGGGATCGCTGGGGCCCGGCTGC
>VEPB01000282.1 GCA_012026715.1 Methylococcaceae bacterium
GTGAACTGGTGTACTGCACTTCCAGTCCGGCGAAAGTCTTGTCCCCCCAGATCGGCGCCGATAAATTGAATTTGACCATGTGGTTGGGCGAATTGGGCAAGCCCTTGCCGCCGCTCCTGGCATCCTGAAAGCTGTAGCTTAGCCGTCCTTCCACCTGTTCCCAATGCCCGATCAACTGGGCTTCCACGCCGGCCGCGCCCATGGTGCCCGGGTTGTTGGTGTATTGCTTGTAACTGGAGTCGGTACCCGTGACGGGGTCCCGTACGGTGTATGCGTTCAGGCTGATGATGTCCTTCAGCCGGTAATAAAAGGGCGACAGATGGAGTCGGAGATGTTCCCCGATAGCCTGTTCCCAGACGAACTCAAAGGTTTCGATGGTTTCCGGCTTGAGATTGGAATTAGGCAGCCAGGTGTTGTTGCAGCAGGTATAGAGGCTCTCGAACGAGCTTGGGGCGCGGAACGCGGGGCCGTATAGCCACTTGAGAGTGGTGCCCGGAACTGGGTCGTAGATCAGGCCGACGCGCGGATTGAGGGTTCCGCCGAAGGTCTCGTAATGATCGTAGCGCAGTCCGGCGTTGAGGTGCAGGTTGTCCAGGATGCGGATCTCGTCCTGGGCGAACACCCCGAAGATGGTGCTGTTGAGCCGGTTGTTGGCATTGAGGGCGTACGGCGCGAGGTCGGCATTGACCATCCGCTGTTGGTAGTTGCGGCGGTATTCCGCGCCCAGAGTCAGGTGGTTGCGCTCGAACAGGGTGCGGCTCACCAGGAATTCACCGCCGAACCACTGGCCGCTCCACTGGTCCTGGTTGACCACGCTGCCGCCAGGGATCGCATAGGGCAGGGCATCGTCGAACCCATAGTAATCCCAGAACAGCCGCCCGGTGACGTCCCAGGCTTCGGCGAAAGTGTGCCGATAATTCAGGTCCGCGTAAGCACGGGTATCCCGATAAAACACCCGCGGATCGTTGAAGATGGTGGTGGTGGTCCCGGTGGGCAGGAATTTCTTGCGGGTGACATAGCCGCCCGACAAGGTCAGATCGCCATAAGATCCCTTGCCGAACAGCCGTTCGGCGCGGTCGCCGTCGAGATCGCGGGCGACCCCCTGCCGATTGCCACTCAAATCCGAGAAGGCGAGCCGGCTATGACCCTGGCTCTCGTAGTGGCTCGCCGACAGATAGCCTTCCAGGCCGTTGTCGAAACGCCGGCCCACCGCGCCCTGCTCCTCGTGGGTGCCGAAGCTGGACACCTCGCCGGCCACCTGGGTGCCCTGCAGATCGCGCCCCCGCTTGGTGATGACGCTGACCACCCCGAAGAACGCGCTGCTGCCGTAAAGCGACGAGGCCGGCCCTCGCACGACTTCGACCCGTTCGATGTTGTCGACATCCAGAATGAAATCCCGGCCGATGGCGCTGTAATCCTCCAGGTTGTCGTTAATGCGATGGCCGTCCACCAGCACCAGCAACCGCATGTTGTAGTCGCCGGGCGGGGCGAAGCCGCGCACGCCGATGTGGTTATAGGCGCGGTCATAGGTGGTGAGGAAACCCGGCAGGCTGCCCAGAATCGCGGCCAGGGTCCGGTAGCCGTATTTCTTGATCTGGTCGGCGGTGACGATGCTGACCGAGGCCGGTGCCTTGGTCTCCGGCTGCTCATAGCGGGACGCGCTGGAAATCGAGGGAATCTCGCTGAACAGCAGGTCGCCCTCGTCCAAAACCGTCGACGGCTTGGGCCTGGTGTCGGATTCAGCCGGGGTCACGGCACTGAAGGCCATGCAGCAAACGGTGATCAGGGTCTTCATGTCGGTGTCTCTGAACGATGCTTTCGGTCAAGACCGTCCGTGAGTATGTCCATCGTTGATCATGATGAGGCTTGGGAAAGAATAGATGCTCACGCCGACGATACAACGGATGTGGGTCAATGGACGGATTTTCCCCGGGGAAAGGCGGGCACGGGAAAAACGGGAAGATTTCCCATGGCCAAGCGGCATCGAGTGGCGTAGCGTGCCGGAGCTTTTTCCCGCGGAAGCCCTATGAACAGTTCGAAAACCGTGGCCGTTACGGCCGCTCTGACATTATTCTCCGGCTCCCCGGGTGCGGCTGATCCGGATCAAGCGGCGAAGCAACTGGAGACCGTCGAGATCATTGCCGACAGCCCGCTGATGGTGTCCGGCATGCCCGTCGACAAGATCCCGGCGCCGGTACAGACCGTCAGCGCCAAGGATCTGGACAGCCACCAGAGCCTTTCGGTGGCGGATTACATCCGCTGGAAGCTGGGCAGCGTCACCGTCAACGATGCCCAGAACAACCCCTTCCAACCCGATGTCCAGTTCCGCGGCTTCACTGCGTCGCCGCTGCTGGGCCTGCCTCAGGGCATGTCGGTCTACGTCAACGGCATCCGCTTCAACGAGCCGTTCGGCGATACGGTCAATTGGGACCTGATCCCGGAAAACGCGGTGGAGCAGATGACCCTGCACTCCGGCTCGAATCCGGTCTACGGCCTCAATACATTGGGAGGCGCAATCGCCATGCGCACCAAGACCGGTTTTTCCGCGCCGGGCCACACTATCGAACTGGCCGGCGGTTCCTGGGGCCGCCATTGGCAGGAACTGAGCTCCGGCTGGAACAACGGCAGCATTGGCTATTTCGTGGATTTGAAAAGCTTCATGGAGGATGGCTGGCGGGATTTTTCGCCGACCGACGTGAAACAGGGCTTTGGGACTTTCAGCTGGCAGGACGAGCGTTCCAGGCTGAACCTGACCCTGTCCGCCAACAACAACACCATGATCGGCAACGGCGCCCTGCCTTACCAGTTATACCGGCAGGACTACCAGGCCATCTTCACCCACCCGGACCGCACCACCAATCGGCTGTTTCTCGCCGCGCTGGACGGCAGCAGCTGGCTGACCGACAACCTGGAATTGTCCGGCAACGTCTATTTCCGCCAGAACCGGGTCAAGACCTTCAACGGCGACGACTCCGACTTCGAGCGGTGCGACGATGGCACGGGGCTACTTTGCGACGAGGATGGAGCGCAGGTCGACGATATCAACGGCAACGCCATTCCCGCGCCCAACGCCCAACATCTCGCCACCAACAACACCAGCTACACCCGTCAGCGCAGCTTCGGCGGCAGTCTCCAAAGCGCCTGGGAGCAGGATTTCGCCGGCATGCACAACCGCCTGGTGACCGGCGGCAGCTTTGACGAAGGCATCATCCATTTCGGCTCCGACACCGAGGTCGCCACCCTCACGGCTGACCGCGGCACCGTCGGCACCGGCTGGCTGGTGGGTGAGAGCCGGGTGCGAGTCCACGGCCATGTGCGCCATCACGGGCTTTACTTCAGCGATAGCCTGGCGGTCACCGAGCAGCTGACGTTGACGGCAGCCGGCCGCTACAACCTGTCCTTCGTGCGGCTGGACGACCGCTACGGCACCGATCTGAACGGCTTCCACAAGTTCGAGCGGTTCAACCCCTCCGCTGGCCTGACCTATGCCTTCCTGCCGGAGATCGGCTTCTACGGCAACTACAGCGAATCCAACCGGGCGCCGACGCCGGTGGAACTGACCTGCTCGAATCCAGATGCCCCCTGCAAGCTGCCCAATGCCTTCCTGTCCGACCCGCCCCTGAACCAAGTGGTCGCCAAGACCTGGGAAGCCGGCTTGCGCGGCAAGCTCACCCAGTTTCTTAATGCCAAGATCGACTGGAATGCGGGCCTGTTCCAGACCGAGAACCACGACGACATCCTGTTCATCACCTCGGGCCGGCTCACCAACCAGGGTTATTTCGACAACGTGGGCATCACCCGCCGCCGCGGCATCGAGTTGGGACTGACCAGCGAATGGGACAGGGCCCGGTTCGGGGTCAACTACACCTTGCTGGACGCCACCTTCCGAACCCCGTTTCTGGCCAACAGCCCCAACAATCCGGCGGCGGACGAGGAAGGCCGAATCCGGATACAACGGGGCGACCGCCTGCCCGGCGTGCCGCGCCATCAGATCAAGGTCTATGCCGACGTGGAAGTCGTTCAGGGATTGACGCTGGGCGCCAACATGATCTTCAACAGCGGCCAATTTTTCCGGGGCGACGAAGCCAATGTGAGTCAGCCGCTCAAGGAATATGCATTGTTCAACCTGCACGGGGAATACCGATTCAATCCCCATGTGGCGCTGTTCGCCCGCATCGACAACCTGTTCGACAAGCGCTACAACACCTTCGGCCTCTATGGCGACGCCAACGACGTGCTGCCGGGGTACACCGATACCCGCTTTGTCGGCGTGGGAGCGCCCCGCGCGGGGTGGGTGGGCGTCAAGCTGAGCCTGTGACGCGCTGCGCCGCTGGGCACTGAGCGGAGATTCCCTGGCGCCGCGCAAACCGTCCGTGGTTTGCGGGCTTCCCGCCGGAACCGAATGAGACCGCGCCACCGGCCCTTTCGAACGCCTTCGACTGGGAGGTGGGAAGGCAGTAAACGGCCTGTGGCGCGGAGGTTCCCGAAGGCGCCTGATGGAAACGATGGGGTTGTTGCTTAAGTCAGAAAGACTACAGCTACGATGACGGACCCCATGAGTAGCAAGGTTGCGCCAAGTATCATGATTGTGCTCCTGGGATGCGGATGAAGAAGCGTCTGGAGCCCCCCGAACGCGCCGCCGAAACGAGGAGAAAAGCGGAGGTCCGTTTAGACTATCCCGAGTCGAGGGCTCCAGATGCTTTATGGAGCCAAGCATGATCTGTGCCATGATTGAAACGGCTTGCTCTCACGGGGAATTGAGAGCTCTTGGAGCAAGTCTGTCCGGCGGTTTCGTCGTTTGTCGGCGACGGTCTGGCCGGGCTTGAGCGGGCGGAGAAGGGATGTGGCCGTTGTTCGGCCTGCTGTTCCAGCGCCAGAGCCGGGCTTGCCCCAAGTGTCGGGCTGGGGTGGCACCATCGAGGTTGGGAGGAGCAGCGCATCTGCCCCGCAGTGCTACCGTAGTTGAATCTTGGCCTGCGTTTCTGTGAAACTCCTTCCCAAGGACCTTCGAGCCTATCCGTCAAGGATTTCCTAACGCCCGCGGCCGGAAGACGCGGTTTCCTGCCCCGGCGCAAAGGCGGCCGCCTGTCGTCGTCGATCTCGGGAATTCTGGAATCTGCAGTTGGACGTGCCAGAGCGCATGCGGTTGCCGGGTTGACAAGGCGCGCCTCGTCCAACCGGTGAGCCGAGCCGGGCGATGAACCCGGCCGTCTCGCCAACGAGAGGGAAAAACGGCGCAGCGATCATGACGCATTGGTCTCGGACATCGGAGGACCGCGGTCCATCCGCTGGACCCGGAAAAAGTGCATGGCATCCAACGACGAGGCGTTCCCATGGCTCGAACCCGCCGCATCCATCTGATCAATCCCAGGGCCGATACGTTCGCGTCCCGACCGCTGTTTTTCGGAAAGGCGCTCTACTCCCCGGTCGCTGGGCTGCTCGCCGTAGCCGCGCTGATTCCGGAAGACGAGTTTGAAATCATCCTGACCGACGAGAACATCGAGCCCATCGATTTCGACCTGAAGGTGGATATGGTGGGCATCTCGGCGATGACGTCCTATGTGAACCGCGGCTACGAAATCGCCGATGCCTTCCGGGCCCGCGGCGTTCCGGTCATCATGGGCGGGGTGCATGTCAGCTATTTGCCGCAGGAGGCGCTCAAGCACGCCGATGCCGTGGTGGTCGGCGAAGCCGAGCTGATCATGGACAAGGTCCTCGACGACCTGCGGCGCGGTCGGCTAAAAGGCATCTACAAGGCCGATAGCCTGCACCCCATGGTCGGCATGCCGAAACCGAGGCAAGGGTTGCTAAAGAGCAACCGATACATCAACAAGGGATTCGTCCAGACCTCCCGCGGCTGCCACCACGGCTGCACCTTTTGCGCGGAACCGACGATGTACGGCCTGCGATTCCGCTATCGGCCGGTGGACGAGATCATCGCCGAAATCGAACATATCGAAGAGCGGGTGATACTGCTCAACGATGCGGACTTTTTCGGCACCCCCAAGCGCGCCATGGAAGTCATGAAAGCCTTCAAAGGAAGGGGGCTGCAATGGCAGGCTGCGGTCAATAGCCGCGACGCCCACGACGAGCGCCTGCTGGAGCTGGCGGCGGAAAGCGGCTGTTTCATGCTGTCCATCGGTTTCGAGTCCATTTCCCGGCAAACCCTGCGCAACGTGCACAAGTGCCAGAACGACCCGGATGCCTACCGCGAACTGGTCGGCAAGCTGCACCGCTACGGCATCATGGTACTGGGCCTGTTCATGTTCGGCTTCGAAGGCGATGAACCATCGGTGTTCGACGAGACCTTGAAGTTCAACATCGACGCCCAGTTCGACATGTGCGGCTATTCGTTGCTGACGCCCTACCCTGGCACCATCAACTGGTTCGAGATGATGCGCCGCAAGCAGATCGTCTCTTTCGACTGGGATAAATACGACCAGTCCCACATCGTCTTCAAGCCGGCCGGATTGTCGGCCGATCAGCTCCAGCGCGGTTATCTGGACACCTATGACGGGTTCTATACGGTGCCTTCGATGCTGCGCCGGTTTCCCTGGGACGGCTCCCGCAATCGGGCCAACTGGACCATCTACAACGCTTTCTTCCGCAGGGGAGGCGTGGTGACGCGGGATCCCGAGCAGTTGGTCGCCCGACCCACTCCCGCGCCGGAGTTCGCGGCCATGCCACCGCTGATGCCGCAAAAAGCCGCGTGGCGCGAGCTGGTGATGGGGACGGCGGACGCTGCAGGCTCCGAGTAATCGGGACCATCGCCCGCCTTCTTTCGTTAAGGGGTTTCGTAGTAGTACGTGGCACCCACTGCGGTGATCAACATTTGTTGCTTGCCACAGCGCGACCCATTGCAGGTGTTGGAAATGGTTAAGCGCGCTACCAGTCCGGTGTATAGGTTCGGCAGCGGCTGGTCAAAATTCGCACTGACCTCGGTGTTGCTGCCAAACGGACCGGACCCGGTATTTTTTCCGGTCCAATCTTCCTTAAACGATTGAATCAACCCTTGCCCGTCGATAGCGTCGATGTTGACGATCGTTGCATTACCGTCGAATCGGGGCTCCAGGGATAAAAGCTGGGTTCGTTGCCCGAGCATGATGGTCGGCACCGATACCGGAACGATCACGATCGCCTGCCCGCCCGGTTTCACGGTGACCAACGTTCCTTCGGCATTTTGTTCGACCTTGGCCTTCCTGGAAGAAGTGTCCAGTGTCGCCGCGGAACCGTGAGTATAAACGCTCCCCACAGATTGCCCTGCTGCGGCTGGTGCCGACAAGACCAAGCAAATCGCAGTTCCGAGAACCGTCTGGAACAGTTTCCGAAACGAATCGGAACGCCCTGCTATTTCCATTAGATGACTCCTCATGAGTTAGTTGGATGAAGTATTTGGATGATAAATCGGGGATTCGAAGCCTTGACAGTCAAACTCCGCCCAGGCTGGGTAAGACGGGAAATCCATGGCGATTTCCAAAGCGGAAAGGGCTAGCCGGAATATCCCTTGTCACCCGATGGAATTATCTTGGGCGCAGAGGTCAGCCGTCAATCGCTTGCTTAGCCGGGTGCGCCTCAGCCTGCTTCAGCAACCGCATCAACCCCTCCTCGTCCAGCACCATCACGCCCAACTCCTCCGCCTTGGCCAGTTTGGAACCGGCTTCGGCTCCGGCGACGACATAGTCGGTCTTCTTGGAGACCGTGCCGGTGACCTTGCCTCCCAAAGCCTGCAGCCGGGCCTTGGCCTCGTCGCGGGTGAAGGCCTGGAGGGTGCCGGTCAGGACGAAGGTCTTGCCGGCCAGGGGCTGTTGCGTCGCCGGTTCGGCATCGGTTTCCTCCCAGCGCACGCCGGCTTGGCGCAGGCCGTCGATGACCTCGCGATTATGGGGCTGGCGAAAAAAGGCGGCGATGTGGCTGGCCATGGTCGGCCCCACGTCGGGAATGGCCTGCAGCGCGGCTTCGTCGGCGTTCATGATGCGCTCCAGGGAGCGCAAGTGGCGGGCCAGGTTCTGCGCGGTGACCTCCCCGACTTCCCGCACGCCTAGGGCATAGAGGAAGCGCGCCAGGGTGGTGGATTTGCTCCGTTCCAGCGCTGCGACCAGATTCTCCGCCGATTTGCGGCCCATCCGCTCCAGCGGTTCCAGCTGCTCCACGGTAAGCCGGAACAAATCGGCGACGGTGTCGATCAGCCCCTTCTCCAGCAGCTGGTCCACCAGCTTGTCGCCCAGCCCCTCGATGTCCAGGGCGCGGCGCGAGGCGAAATGTTTGATGGCTTCCCTGTGCTGGGCCGGGCAGTACAAGCCCCCGGTGCAGCGGACGATGGCCTCGCCCTGTTCCGCTTCCACCTCGGAGCCGCACGCCGGACAGCGTTGTGGCATGGCGAACTCGCGGGCGTCGGCCGGCCGCAGTTCGGGGACGCTGCGGACCACCTCGGGAATCACGTCGCCGGCGCGGCGCAC
>VEPB01000538.1 GCA_012026715.1 Methylococcaceae bacterium
AGACTGCGGCGACGGGGTTTTCCGAGGGGAATAGGATGGGGCCGGTCACCGTTTTCCGCTGTTCGGTTTTCGTGGCCGCGATTGGGCTGCTCCTCTTGACTGTCTGTCCGCCGGTCGGGGCCGATGAAACCCGGCTTCGGGGCCAACTGCTTTACCTGCCGGTGTATTCGGAAGTGCCGTTTGGCGACCGGGGGCTGAGCATCAACCTGTCGGCGACCGTGACCATCCGCAACACCAACGTCGCTGCGCCCATCACGATCAAGCGGGCCGATTACTTCGGCGCGAGCGGCGTCCTGATCCGGTCCTATCTGAAACAGCCGGAAGTGATCCGGCCCATGGCTTCGGTCAACCATGTCGTCAACGAGTCCGACCGCAGCGGCGGCAGCAGCGCCAGCTTCCTGCTGGAATGGCAGAGCGATGTACCGGTCACGCCGCCGGTGGTGGAAGCGATCATGGTCAACCTGACCTACAACACCGGTTTTGCCTTCAGCAGCCAGGCCCGGGTGCTCGAACAGCGCCCCTGATTGGACTCTCGCCACAACGATCTACGGATAGCCTTCCTTCTTCCATGAAATTCACCGACTTGTTCATCCGCCGGCCGGTATTGGCGACGGTGGTCAGCCTGACCTTGCTGGTGCTCGGTCTGCGTTCCCTGGCGACGCTGCCGGTCCTGCAATATCCGCGCACCGAGAATGCGGTGGTGACCGTCACCACCACCTATTACGGCGCCGATCCGGAATTGATCGCCGGCTTCATCACCACCCCGCTGGAGGCCGCTATCGCCCAGGCCAACGGCATCGACTACATGACCTCCAGCAGCCGCAGCGGGGTCAGCACCATCACCGTCAACCTCCGCCTCAATTTCGACGCGGACAAGGCGCTGACCGAAATCAACGCCAAGGTCAGCGCGGTGCTCAACCAGTTGCCGCCGGAGGCGCAGCGGCCGGTGATGACCGTGCAGGTGGGCCAGACCATCGACGCCATGTACATCGGCTTTTCCAGCGAAGTCTTGCCGTCCAACAGCATCACCGATTACCTGATCCGGGTGGTGCAGCCCCGGCTGCAGGCGGTGGAAGGCGTGCAGACCGCCGAGCTGATCGGCAGCAAGTATTTCGCCCTGCGGGCCTGGCTCGACCCGGACAAGCTGGCCGCCTACGGCCTCACCGCCAGCGACGTGCGCAACGCTTTGGCCGCCAACGACTACCTGGCTGGCCTCGGCACCACCAAGGGGCAGATGGTGCAGGTCAACCTGACCGCCTCCACCAGCCTGCATTCGGTGGAGGAGTTCCGCGAACTGGTGGTGAAGCAGCAGGACGGCGCCATCGTGCGCCTCAAGGACGTCGCGGCCGTCAGCCTGGGGGCGGACGACTACGAAACCCAGGTGGGCTTCGACGGCAACAAGGCCGTCTACATCGGCATCCAGATCGCGCCGGGCGCCAATCTGCTGGACGTCATCGACCGGGTGCGGACGGTGTTCCCCGACATCAAGGCGCAGCTGCCACAAGGCATCGACGGCGCCATCGTGTACGACTCCACCAAGTTCGTGAACAGTTCCATCGACGAGGTGGTGCACACCCTGGCCGAAGCCCTGGCCATCGTCACCCTGGTGGTGTTCGCCTTTCTCGGCTCGCCCCGTTCGGTGCTGATTCCGGTGGTGGCGATCCCGCTGTCGCTGGTGGGCACCTTCACCCTCATGCTGGCCTTCGGCTTCTCGGTCAACCTGCTGACCCTGCTGGCGCTGGTGCTGGCCATCGGCCTGGTGGTGGACGACGCCATCATCGTGGTGGAAAACGTCAACCGCCATCTGGAGGACGGCATGCAGCCGGTGGTCGCCGCCTGCCGCGCCGCCCGCGAACTGGCCGGTCCCATCATCGCCATGACCATCGTGCTGGTGGCGGTGTATGTGCCCATCGGTTTTCAGAGCGGTCTGACCGGCGCCTTGTTCACCGAATTCGCCTTCACCCTGGTGGGGGCGGTGACGGTCTCCGCCGTGGTGGCCCTGACCCTGTCGCCGATGATGTGTTCCAAGCTGCTCAAGCCCCATCACCGCGACCGCAGCGGCTGGGAAGAACGGCTGGTGGAGGCGATCGACCGGGTGTTCGAGCGGCTGCTGGGGGTGTATCGCCGCATGCTGCACGATACCCTCGACCATCTGCCGGTGACCGCGGTATTCGCCGCCATCGTGCTGGGTGCCATCTACTTCCTCTATGCCGGCACCACCGCGGAGCTGGCGCCCCAGGAAGACCAAGGGGTGATCATTACCCTCTCCACGGCGGCGCCGGATTCCACCCTGCAACAACGCCAACTGTATTCCCGCAGGGTGTTCGAAATTTTCGGGACCCACGCCGAGACCGACCACGTGTTCCAGTTGGATATCCCCGGCCAGTCCATCGCCGGCCTGGTGCTGAAACCCTGGGATCGGCGCGACCAGACGTCCCACCAGCTGCTGCCTGTGGTTCAGCAGGAGCTCAACGGCGTCGCCGGCCTCAAGGTCGCCGCGTTCCAGCCCCCGCCCCTGCCGGGCAGCCGCGGCCTGCCGGTGCAGTTCGTGCTGGGCACCACCGAGCCGTTCGAGCGGCTCAACGAGGTGGCCCAGGCCTTTGCCGGCGAGGCGCTGAAGAGCGGCCTGTTCATGTTTCTGGACAACGACCTGAAGATCGACCAGCCCCAGGCACGGGTGGAAATCGACCGCGACAAGGCGGCCCTGATGGGGCTCAACATGCAGGACGTGGGCGGCGCCCTGGCATCCATGCTGGGGGGCGGCTACGTCAACTACTTCAGCCTGTCGGGCCGGTCCTACAAGGTCATTCCCCAGGTGATGCAACGCTACCGCCTCAATCCCGACCAGCTCGGCCGCTACTACCTGCGGGCCGGCGACGGCAATTCGGTGCCGGTTTCCACCGTGGCGCGCATTCGCACCGAGACCGTGCCGCAGTCCCTCAACCACTTCCAGCAGCTCAACGCCGCGACCATCTCCGGCGTGCCCTTCCCCGGCGTGTCGGAGGGGGACGCCCTGGCGGTTCTCAAGGACCTGGCCGCCCGCAGCCTGCCGACCGGCTACAGCGTGGATTTCGGCGGCCAATCGCGCCAGTTGGTCCAGGAATCCAGCGGCTTCCTCACCACCTTCGCCTTCGCCCTGATCATCATCTTCCTGGCCCTGGCCGCCCAGTTCGAGAGCTTCCGCGATCCCTTCATCATCCTGGTGTCGGTGCCCATGTCCATCGCCGGCGCCCTGGTTTTCATCGGCTTAGGGATAGGCGGCGCGACGCTGAACATCTATACCCAGGTGGGCTTGGTCACCCTGATGGGGCTGATCAGCAAGCACGGCATCCTCATCGTCGAATTCGCCAACGTGCTGCAACAGCAGGGCAAGACCAAGCGGGAAGCGGTGGAAGCCGCCGCCGCCATCCGCCTGCGCCCCATCCTCATGACCACCGCCGCCATGGTGCTGGGCGTTGCGCCGCTGATCCTGGCCAGCGGCGCCGGGGCGGTGTCGCGCTTCAACATGGGCCTGGTGATCGCCTCCGGCATCGCCATCGGCACCGTCTTCACCCTGTTCGTGGTGCCGGCGGTCTACCTGATGCTGGCGCAGGACCACGCCACCGCGCCGGAAAAGGAACCCTTGCCGGAGTTCCTGACGGGGGAGTGAGGGGGCGACTCCCAGAATGTAGATTGGGTTAGCGCAGCGTAACCCAACAGAATCCAAATGTTGGGCTTGATTGCATTCCTGCGTAGGGTGGGCAAACGGCTTTTGGTTTGCCCACCGGCGGTGGTCGGCAGACAGAGCCTGCCCACCTGGAGCAGCCCTTTCGGGCTTCGCCGATTTCGGCCTACTCCACCCCCTGGCTCTGCAAGTACTCGTCGTAGTTGCCGCTGTAGTTGACCACTCCCTGGGGAGACAGCTCGATGATGCGGGTCGCCAGGGAAGTGACGAACTCGCGGTCGTGGCTGACGAAGATCAGCGTGCCGGGATAGTTTTCCAGGGCGGTATTGAGCGACTCGATCGATTCCATGTCGAGATGGTTGGTGGGTTCGTCCAGCACCAGGATATTGGGTTGCTGCAGCATCAGCTTGCCGAACAGCATGCGTCCCTGTTCGCCGCCCGACAGCACTTTCACGGACTTCTTGATTTCGTCGTGGGAGAACAGCAGCCGGCCCAGGGTGGCGCGCACCGCCTGTTCGTCGTCGCCGGGGCGCTTCCACTGGGCCATCCAGTCGAACAGGCTCAGGTCCTCGGCAAAGTCGGCGGCGTGGTCCTGGGCAAAGTAGCCTAGATTCACGTTCTCCGACCATTTGATGCTGCCCGCATCCGGCGCCAGATCGCCCACCAGGCAGCGCAGCAGGGTGGACTTGCCGATGCCGTTGGGGCCGATCACGGCCACCCGCTCGCCCACTTCCAGAATCAGGTCCAGGCCCTGGAACAGCGGCGTCTCGCCGTAGCCCTTGGCCAGGCCTTCCACCTCCAGGGCCAGGCGGAACAGCTTCTTCTCCTGGTTGAAGCGGATGAACGGATTCACGCGGCTGGACGGCTTGATGTCCTCCAGCTTGATCTTCTCGATCTGGCGGGCGCGGGAGGTCGCCTGCTTGGCCTTGGAAGCGTTAGCGGAGAACCGGCTCACGAAGCTCTGCAGTTCGGCGATCTGGGCCTTCTTCTTGGCGTTGTCCGCCAACTGGCGCTCGCGCACCTGGGTGGACGCGATCATGTAATCGTCGTAATTGCCGGGATAGACGCGTAACTCACCGAAATCCATGTCCGCGACGTGGGTGCAAACACTATTCAGAAAGTGACGGTCGTGGGAAATGATGACCATGGTGCTGTCGCGCTCGTTCAGCACGTTCTCCAGCCAGCGGATGGTATTGATGTCCAGGTTGTTGGTGGGTTCGTCCAGCAGCAGGATATCGGGATTGGAAAACAGCGCCTGGGCCAGCAGCACGCGCAGCTTCCAGCCCGGGGCCACCGCGCTCATGGGGCCGTTGTGCTGCTCCAAGGGAATCCCCACGCCCAGCAGCAGTTCGCCGGCACGGGCCTCCGCCGTGTAACCGTCGTATTCGGCGAACACCGCCTCCAGATGGGCGGCATTCATATAGTCCTCTTCGGACGCTTCGGGATTGGCATAGATGGCGTCGCGCTCGGCCATGGCCGTCCACATCTCCCGATGCCCCATCATCACGACATCCAGAACGCGGTTGTCCTCGAAGGCGAACTGATCCTGGCGCAGTTTTCCGAGGCGCTCGTTCGGGTCCAGCGACACGTTGCCCGCCGTGGGCTCCAGATCGCCGCCCAGGATTTTCATGAAGGTGGATTTGCCGCAGCCGTTGGCGCCGATCAGGCCGTAGCGGTTGCCCTCGCCGAACTTGACGGAGACGTTTTCAAACAGCGGCTTGGCGCCGAATTGCATGGTGATGTTGGCAGTGGAAAGCAAGGGTCTATCCGGGTCGAATTTGAGTTGATGGAAGTTGGGCCGACGGTTTTGCGATCGAATAAAGCCAACCCCGCAGCGAACCGTCGCCTGCGGGCGGCTTTGTCGAATGCTGGGGG
>VEPB01000116.1 GCA_012026715.1 Methylococcaceae bacterium
CGGGTCGGTGGACTTGCCGGAAGGTGTCGAGATGGTGATGCCGGGCGACAACATCAAGATCACGGTGAAGCTGATCGCGCCGATCGCCATGGAAGAAGGTCTGCGCTTCGCCGTCCGTGAAGGCGGCCGCACCGTGGGCGCCGGCGTCGTTTCCAAAGTAATCGAGTAATAGCGTCATCGGGAATGCCGGTCGCCTCTGGTAGGCTGGCATTCCGTTTCAGGTTAGACACAGGTCAGTAGCTCAATTGGTAGAGCAGCGGTCTCCAAAACCGCAGGTTGGGGGTTCGAGCCCCTCCTGGCCTGCCACCTTCTTCAACGGTCAGCAAACAAAGTGTCCTCAATGACGGCTGCGCAATCAGAGGCCAGCAATCCCAAGCTGGATGTGGTCAAGTTCGTCCTCGCCCTGGGACTGTTGGGAGCCGGTCTCGCTGGCTTTTATTACTATGCCGCCTACGCCCTGGCATACCGGGTGATCGGTATCGTGGTCGATGTCATCGCGGTGTTGGCGATTCTGTCCACGACCCAGTTGGGCAAGTCCGCCATCGCTTTCATGGGCGAATCCCGCGTCGAAGTTCGTCGGGTCATCTGGCCGACTCGTCAGGAGACGGTCCAGTCGACCCTGGTGGTCGTGGTGCTGGTGCTGGTGGTCGGAATTTTCCTCTGGCTGCTGGACATGTTGCTGTTCTGGGGAATCGGGCTGTTGACCGGGCAGAAGGTGTGACATGGCGTTGCGCTGGTATGTGGTTCACGCCTATTCCAATTTCGAGAATCAGGTAAAGAAAGCGCTGGAAGAGCGAGTCAAGCGCGCCAATCTGGAGCCGTATTTCGGCAAGATTCTGGTGCCGACGGAGGAAGTCGTCGAGATGCGCCAGGGACAGCAGCGCAAAAGCGAGCGCAAGTTCTTTCCGGGTTACGTCCTGGTCCAGATGGAACTGAACGACGAAACCTGGCACCTGGTCAAGGAAGTGCCGCGGGTGCTCGGATTCATCGGCGGCGGTGGCGACAAGCCCACGCCCATCACGGATGCCGAGGCCGAGGCGATCCTGAATCGCGTCGAAGCCGGCGTCAACAAGCCCCGTCCCAAGGTGTTGTTTGAGGCCGGGGAAGTGGTACGGGTCATCGAGGGACCGTTCAATGACTTCAATGGCGTCGTCGAAGAAGTCAACTACGAGAAAAGCCGCTTGCGCGTTTCAGTGTTGATTTTCGGTCGGTCGACCCCGGTCGAGCTCGATTTCGGACAGGTCGAGAAGGCTTAGTTTTTCACAGGGGAGCTCAACGCGGTTGAGCGCTTAACCCACCAGAGAGAGTCATGGCAAAGAAAATCACCGCATACATCAAGCTTCAGGTGAAAGCCGGCGAAGCGAATCCGAGTCCGCCGGTAGGCCCCGCGCTGGGTCAACGCGGCGTCAACATCATGGAGTTCTGCAAGGCGTTCAACGCCCAGACCCAAAATGTCGAAAAGGGGTTGCCGCTGCCGGTCGTCATCACCGTTTACAGCGATCGCAGCTTTACCTTCATCACCAAGACGCCGCCGGCCAGCGTGTTGCTGAAGAAGGCCGTGGGCATCCAAAGCGGCAGCCCGCGCCCCAACACCAACAAGGTGGGCAAGGTGACCCGCGATCAGCTCGCGGAAATCGCCAAGGCGAAGACCCCTGACCTGACCGCCGCTGACCTCGATGCAGCCATTCGTACCATCGCCGGCAGCGCGCGCAGCATGGGCCTCGAAGTGGAGGGCGTGTAATGGCCAAGTTAACCAAGCGTCAGAAGGAAATCCGTTCCAAGTTGGAGCCCGGCAAGGTCTATGCGGTCAACGATGCATTCACCCTGCTCAAGTCCCTTTCCAAGGTGAAATTCACCGAGTCCATCGACGTCGCCGTCAACCTGGGCGTTGATCCGCGCAAATCCGACCAGGCGGTGCGCGGCGCGACCGTGCTGCCCAAGGGTACCGGCAAGACCGTTCGGGTCGCCGTTTTCGCCCAGGGCGCCGCTGCCGATGCGGCCCGGGCTGCGGGAGCAGACATCGTCGGGATGGACGATTTGGCCGCGCAGGTCAAGGCTGGCGAGCTCAATTTCGATGTCGTCATTGCCGCGCCCGACGCCATGCGCGTGGTTGGCCAGCTGGGCCAGATTCTCGGCCCGCGCGGCCTGATGCCCAATCCCAAGGTGGGCACCGTTACTCCCGATGTGGCGGGTGCGGTCAACAATGCCAAGGCCGGTCAGGTGCGCTACCGCACCGACAAGAAGGGCATCATCCATTGCACGCTCGGCAAGGCCAGCTTCGAAGAGGCCGCGCTGAAGGAAAACCTGGAAGCGTTGCTGGCCGATCTGAAGAAGCTGAAGCCGTCAACCTCCAAGGGCATCTATCTGAAAAAGATCACCGTCTCCTCCACCATGGGGCCGGGACTGCCGGTCGACCAAGCCAGTCTGGCGGTTTGACACGACTTTGGGTTGTCCGGTCGGTAACGTCCGGGCAGCCGTCAAAGACCGCAGGGGCGGCAACGCTTAATCGTCAAACCCTGCGTAGACGGTAAACCTAAAACCGATTGGCGTTAGGAACCGTGCTGGGTCCTGGGGTTTCCCCGGGATTTTCTTGGGTTCCGGACAGTTTTCGAAACTGCTGTCCGGGTCAGTTGCCGGAGGTAGTGAAGTGGCGCTGAGATTAGAAGACAAGAAAGCCGTTGTTGCAGAAGTTTCGGCTGTGGCAGCGAAGGCGCTTTCGGCGGTTGCCGCGGAGTACCGGGGGTTGACGGTCGGTCAACTCACCGCGCTCCGCAAGCAGGCGCGCGAAACCGGCGTCTACGTGCGGGTGGTGAAAAACACCCTGGCCCGCAAGGCGGTTGAAGGGACCGAGTTCGCCTGCATGCAGGACGGACTGGTGGGGCCTTTGATCATCGCGTTCTCCCTGGAGGATCCGGGTGCCGCCGCACGGCTCATCAGCGATTTTGCCAAGGGCAATGACAAGCTGGTGACCAAGCTGGTGTCGGTAGGCGGCAAGGCGTATGGCGCTTCCGAACTGGAGCGTCTGTCGAAGCTGCCAACCCGCGATCAGGCGATTGCCATTCTGATGGGCACCATGAAGGCTCCCGTCGAGAAGTTCGTCAGAACTTTGGCAGAGCCCACCGCGAAGATGGTCAGAACCGTCGCCGCGATTCGCGACCAAAAACAAGCTGCCTGAACGGCTTTCAATTAGTTGACTGGAGTTTTTAAAATGGCTGTATCCAAAGACGACATTCTTGAGACTATTTCCAACATGACCGTCATGGAGATCGTTGACTTGATCTCCGCCATGGAGGAAAAATTCGGCGTGTCCGCCGCTGCGGCCGTGGCCGTGGCTGCTGCTCCCGCCGCCGCCGCTGCGCCGGTCGAGGAGAAGACCGAGTTCGACGTGGTCATGACCAGCTTCGGCGCCAACAAGGTTGGCGTGATCAAGGTCATCCGCGAAATCACCGGTCTGGGCCTGAAGGAAGCCAAGGACCTGGTGGAAGGCGTACCCTCTACCGTCAAGGAAGCGGTTCCGAAGAAGGATGCCGACGACATCAAGAAGAAGCTGGAGGAAGCTGGCGCTGCGGTTGATATCAAGTAAACTGCTGTTTCTTGCCTTTCCGCGTTTGGCTGGCAGCTGCGGCTGCCGGCCTTTTCGCGTTGTGTGGTCCCACTCAGTAGCAGAGGAGCAGGCCCTCGAATTTTTTAGGCGACGCTCGGACGTGTTGCCGGCATGTTAGGACTTAAGGTCGAGCCAGTGAGCCGGCCGATTCATTCCGATCATCGTATCACTCAAGTTAAAGCACACATCAGGTAAGGATCCAATGGCATATTCTTTTACCGAGAAGAAACGCGTCAGAAAGAGTTTTGGGAAGCGCCGGGACGTCCTGGAAGTTCCCTATCTCATTGCAACCCAGGTCGAGTCCTACAAGAAATTTCTTCAGGCGGAAGTCTCCCAGGTCAAGCGGGCGGACGACGGTTTGCATGCCGCGCTCAAGTCGGTATTTCCTATCAGCAGCCATTCCGGCCATGCCGTGCTGGAATATGTCAGTTACCGGCTGGGGGAACCCACCTTCGACGTCAAGGAATGCCAGCAGCGCGGGACGACCTTCGCGGCACCCCTGCGGGTTTTGGTTCGCCTGGTGATTTACGACAAGGAAGCCCCGGCAACCGCCAAGGTGGTGAAAGACATCAAGGAACAGGACATCTACATGGGGGAAATCCCTCTGATGACCGACACCGGCACCTTCGTCATCAACGGTACCGAACGGGTCATCGTGTCCCAGCTGCACCGTTCGCCCGGCGTGTTTTTCGATCACGACCGCGGCAAGACCCACTCCTCGGGCAAGCTGCTGTTCAACGCCCGCATCATTCCCTATCGCGGATCCTGGCTGGACTTCGAATTCGACCACAAGGACTGCGTCTACGTGCGCATCGACCGTCGCCGCAAGTTGCCGGCGACCATCCTGCTGCGCGCCCTGGGCTACAACAACGAAGACATCATCAAGCTGTTTTTCGAGACCAACGCGTTCAGCTTCAAAGATGGCGCCATCTTCCTGGAGTTGATCGCCGACCGTCTCAAGGGTGAGATCGCCAGTTTCGACATCCTGCTGGACGACAAGCTGCTGGTGGAGAAGGGCCACCGCATCACCGCCCGCCATGTGCGCCTGATCGAGAAGGCCGGGTTGCAGAAGCTGGAAGTGCCGCGGGAATACCTGCACGGCAAGCTGTTGGCCCATAACGTGGTCGATACCCGTACCGGCGAGCTGATCGCCAAGGTCAACGACGAGATTCACGACGACGCTATCGGCAAGATGATCGCGGCCGGGGGCGAGCGGGTCGAGACCCTGTTCGTCAATGACCTGGACCGGGGCCCCTACATCTCCAATGCCATGCGCATCGATACCACGGAGTCCCAACTGGAAGCCCTGGTGGAAATCTACCGCATGATGCGTCCCGGCGAGCCTCCCACTAAGGAGGCGGCCCAGGCGCTGTTCGAAAACCTGTTCTTCACCGCAGATCGCTACGATTTGTCGGCGGTGGGCCGGATGAAATTCAACCGCCGTCTGGGGCAGGCCGAGGCCGAAGGGGCGGGTACCCTTTCGAAGGAAGACATCTGTGACGTGTTGCGGGAACTGATCAATATCCGTAACGGCGCGGGCCAGGTGGACGACATCGACCATCTGGGCAACCGCCGCGTCCGGTCCGTGGGCGAGATGGTGGAAAACCAGTTCCGGCTGGGGCTGGTCCGGGTCGAGCGCGCCGTGAAGGAGCGTTTGAGCCTGGCCGACGCCGAAGGCCTGCTACCGCAGGAAATCATCAATGCCAAGCCGGTAGCTGCGTCCATCAAGGAGTTCTTCGGCTCCAGCCAGCTGTCCCAGTTCATGGACCAGAGCAACCCGTTGTCGGAGGTTACCCATACGCGCCGCGTATCGGCCTTGGGGCCGGGCGGCCTGGCCCGCGAGCGCGCCGGCTTCGAGGTGCGCGACGTGCACACCACCCACTATGGCCGAGTCTGCCCCATCGAGACCCCTGAAGGTCCCAACATCGGCCTGATCAACTCGCTGGCGGTCTACGCCCGCACCAACACCTACGGCTTTCTGGAAACCCCGTACCGCAAGGTGATCGATGGGCTGGTGACTGACGAGATCGAATATCTGTCTGCCATCGAGGAGGGCAAGTACTACATCGCCCAGGCCAGCGCCGCGGTCGACGAACATGGTCGTCTCAAGGAAGGGCTGGTCTCAACACGCTACAAGGATGAGTTCACCCTGGCGACTCCCGACAAGATCAATTACATGGACGTTTCGTCCAAGCAGATCGTATCGGTGGCGGCCTCGCTGATCCCGTTCCTGGAGCATGACGATGCCAACCGCGCCTTGATGGGTTCCAACATGCAACGCCAGGCGGTGCCGACTTTGCGGACCGAAAAGCCGTTGGTGGGCACCGGCATGGAACGCATCGTCGCCAAGGACTCCGGCGTGGCCGTGGTGGCGCGCCGCGGCGGCTTGGTGGAGTCGGTGGACGCCGCCCGCATCGTGGTGCGGGTCAATGACGACGAGACCGAAGCGGGTATTCCGGGCGTCGACATTTACAATCTGATCAAGTACACCCGCTCCAACCAGAACACCTGCATCAATCAGCGGCCGTTGGTGAAGGTGGGCGACAAGGTGTCCAAGCAGGACATCCTGGCGGACGGCCCGTCCACCGACATGGGTGAGTTGGCGCTGGGACAGAACCTGCTGGTGGCCTTCACCCCCTGGAACGGTTACAACTTCGAAGACTCCATCCTGATCTCCGAGCGGGTGGTGCAGGACGACCGCTTCACCACCATCCACATCGAGGAGAAGACCTGCGTCGCTCGCGACACCAAGCTGGGACCGGAGGAAATCACCGCCGACATCCCCAACGTGGGCGAAGCCGCCCTGGCGAAGCTGGACGAATCCGGCATCGTCTACATCGGCGCCGAGGTGAAGGCTGGCGACATCCTGGTGGGCAAGGTGACTCCCAAGGGCGAGACCCAGCTGACCCCGGAAGAGAAGTTGCTGCGCGCCATCTTCGGCGAGAAGGCGTCCGACGTGAAGGATACCTCGCTGCGGGTGCCCTCCGGCATGGACGGCACCGTCATCGACGTGCAGGTGTTCACCCGCGACGGCGTCAAGAAGGACGAGCGGGCCAGCCGCATCGAGCAGGCGGAAATCGAACGGGTCAAGAAGGACCTCAATGATCAGTTGCGCATCATCGAGAAGGACATCTTCGACCGCGTCGAGCAGATGCTGATCGGCAAGGTCGCCGAGTCCGGCCCGGCCGGGCTCAAGTCCGGCAAGACCATCGAGAAGACTTATCTGGCGGGCCTGAAGCACTCCCAGTGGCTGGAGATCCGGCTGCAGGAAGAGGAGGCGAACATCCAGCTGGAGGCGATCGCCGAGCAGATTCAGCAGCAGCGGGAGGAAATGAACCGCCGCCTGGAGGAAAAGAAAAAGAAGATCACCATGGGCGACGACCTCGCGCCTGGCGTCCTGAAGATGGTGAAGGTCTACCTGGCGGTGAAGCGGCGCATCCAGCCCGGCGACAAGATGGCCGGCCGCCACGGCAACAAGGGTGTGATCTCTCAGATCGTGCCGGTGGAGGACATGCCCTATCTGGCCGACGGCACCCCCGTCGATATCGTGCTCAATCCGCTCGGCGTGCCCTCGCGCATGAACGTGGGGCAGGTGCTGGAGACCCATCTGGGTTGGGCAGCCAAGGGTCTGGGGCTCAAGCTTGGCCGGATGTTGCAGGCCAAGGCCAGGATCGCGGAGTTGCGCGAGTTCCTGGGGCAGATTTACAAGCGCGATCAGCAAGAGGCCATCGAGCAGATGTCCGACGAGGAAATCGCGGAACTGGCCCACAACCTGCGTTTGGGCGTGCCCATGGCGACCCCGGTGTTCGACGGCGCGGTGGAAGAGGACATCCGCGAGATGCTGAAGCTGGCCGATCTGCCGGTGACCGGCCAGACCCGGTTGTACGACGGCCGCACCGGCGACCAGTTCGAGCGCGACATCACGGTCGGCTACATGTACATGCTGAAGCTGAACCATCTGGTGGACGACAAGATGCACGCCCGCTCCACCGGACCCTACAGCCTGGTGACCCAGCAACCGCTGGGCGGCAAGGCCCAGTTCGGTGGCCAGCGTTTCGGCGAAATGGAAGTGTGGGCGCTGGAAGCCTATGGCGCCGCCTACACCCTGCAGGAAATGCTGACGGTCAAGTCCGACGACGTGAACGGTCGCACCAAGATGTACAAGAACATCGTCGACGGCGATCACCGGATGGAAGCGGCCATGCCCGAGTCCTTCAACGTACTGATCAAGGAGATCCGGTCTTTGGGAATCAACATAGAGCTTGAGCAGGAATAGCCGCGGAGCCGCCCGGCCCCAGCCGGCCGGGCGCGCCGTTCCGGTTGGCCGAATCGTCCCTCAAGCATGCAATATTGGAGAGTAGTCCCATGAAAGATTTGATTAATTTTTTGAAGCGCCAGAGCCAGACCGAAGAGTTCGACGGCATCCGCATCAGCCTGGCTTCGCCGGACATGATCCGGTCCTGGTCCTACGGCGAGGTCAAGAAGCCCGAGACCATCAACTACCGCACCTTCAAGCCGGAGCGCGACGGCCTGTTCTGCGCCAAGATTTTCGGACCCGTCAGCGACTACGAGTGCCTGTGCGGCAAGTACAAGCGCCTCAAGCATCGCGGCGTGATCTGCGAGAAGTGCGGGGTCGAGGTGACCTTGTCCAAGGTGCGCCGCGAGCGCATGGGCCACATCGAGCTGGCCAGCCCGGTGGCCCACATCTGGTTCCTCAAGTCGCTGCCCTCACGCATCGCCCTGCTGCTGGACATGACGCTGCGGGAAATCGAGCGGGTGCTGTATTTCGAGTCCTACCTGGTGATCGAGCCCGGCATGACCCCGCTGACCCGCGGCCAGTTGCTGACCGAGGACGAGTTCCAGCAGGCTTATGAGCAGCATGGCGACGAATACACCGCCAAAATGGGCGCCGAAGCCATCCGCGAGATGCTCAAGACCATGGACCTCCAAGCCGAGGTGCAGCGTCTGCGCGAGGAGATCGACGGCACTAATTCGGAAACCAAGATCAAGAAGCACAGCAAGCGCTTGAAGGCCATCGAGTCGCTGATCGCTTCCAACAACCGCCCCGAGTGGATGATATTGACGGTGCTGCCGGTGCTGCCGCCGGAACTGCGCCCGCTGGTTCCCCTGGACGGTGGACGGTTCGCGACTTCCGACCTGAACGACCTGTACCGTCGGGTGATCAACCGCAACAACCGTCTCAAGCGGTTGCTGGACCTGCACGCGCCCGACATCATCGTGCGCAACGAAAAGCGCATGCTGCAAGAATCGGTGGACGCGCTGCTGGACAACGGCCGCCGGGGACGGGCCATCACCGGTTCCAACAAGCGCCCGCTGAAGTCTTTGGCGGATATGATCAAGGGCAAGCAGGGCCGGTTCCGCCAGAACCTGCTGGGCAAGCGTGTCGACTATTCCGGCCGTTCGGTGATCGTGGTGGGTCCGACCCTCAAGCTGCACCAGTGCGGACTCCCGAAGAAGATGGCGCTGGAGCTGTTCAAGCCGTTCATTTTCAGCAAGCTGCAGTTCCGCGGCCTGGCCACCACCATCAAGGCGGCCAAGAAGATGGTGGAGCGCGAGAGCGCCGAGGTCTGGGACATCCTGGACGAG
>VEPB01000171.1 GCA_012026715.1 Methylococcaceae bacterium
GCCATCGCCGGCGTGCTGTCGTTCGAGAAGCTGCCGGTGCAGGCCTTTCCCGATGTCCAAAACGTCTTCGTGCAGGTGGTCACCCAGTTTCCGGGGCAGGCACCAGAGGAAGTGGAAAAGCTGGTGACCCTGCCCATCGAAAAGGAGATGAACGGCCTGCCGCACCTGATGAATCTGCGTTCGGTGTCGATTTACGGACTCTCGGTCGTGACCATGACCTTCGACGATCGCGCCGAGGACTACTTCTCCCGCCAGCAGGTGCTGGAACGACTGCAGGGGGCCGATCTGCCGGCCGCCGCCAAAACCAGTCTGGCGCCCCTGAGCACCGGCGTGGGCGAAATCTACCGCTACCGCATCGTCGCGCCTAACCTGCCCCTGGTGGAGCAGCGCGCCATCCAGGACTGGGTGATCGAACGGCGGCTGCGCACCGTACCCGGCGTGGCCGACGTGGTGGCCTTTGGCGGCGGCGTCAAGCAATACCAGGTCGAAGTCGAGCCGGGCCAGCTCAAGGATTACAAGCTGGGCATCGGCGATGTCTATCAGGCAGTGGCGGCCAACAACGCCAACACCGGCGGCGGCTACATCGAACACGGCTACGAAGCCTTGGTGGTGCGCGGCGTCGGCCTGCTGAAAACGGCGGAGGACATCGGCAACATCGTGGTAACCAGCCGCGACGGGGTGCCGGTGTTCGTCAAGAATCTCGCCCGGATCGAGGTGGGACCGCAACCCCGCAACGGCATCGTCGCGATCGATCACAACGACGACGTGGTGGAAGGGGTGGTGCTGTTGATTAAGGGCCAGGACGCCGTTGAAGTCTTGGCCGGCGTCAAGGAAAAAGTCACCGAACTCAATGCCCACGGCTTGCCGCCCGACGTCAAAATCGAGCCGGTCTACGACCGCACCGATCTGGTCCGCCACACCGTCCACACGGTGGAGCACAACATGGTGGAAGGGGCCTTGCTGATCCTGGCGATCCTGGTGCTGTTCCTGCGCCGGGCGCTGGCGTCGCTGACCGTGATCCTGGTCATTCCCCTGTCGCTGCTGTTCGCTTTCATCCTGATCGACCTCAACCACATCTCCGCCAACCTGATTTCGCTGGGAGCCATCGACTTCGGCATCATCGTCGACAGCGCCGTGGTGCTCGTGGAAGCCATCATGGTGAAGGTGACCTGGGAGATGAGCCAGCACGCCAGTGTGGCCCACATGCGCCAGTCCATGCTGATGACCGCCTCCGACATGGGCCGGCCCATCCTGTTCGCCAAGGCCATCATCATCACCGCCTTCCTGCCCATCTTCACCTTCCAGCGGGTGGAGGCCAAGATCTTTTCGCCCATGGCCTTCACCCTCAGTTTTGCCCTGCTGGGCTCGCTGATCGTCAGCCTGACCCTGATCCCGGTGCTGCTCAGCTATTTGCTGGGCCCGCAGCTCGCAGAGGTTCACCACAATCCGCTGGTGCAAAAAATGGAAGCCGGCTATCACACCGTCCTGCAGATGGCCCTGGACCATCCCCGCATACTTTACAGCGGCGCGCTGCTGGCGCTGGTGCTGGCGCTGGCCAGCACCCGTCTGATCGGCACCGAGTTCATGCCCAAGCTGGACGAAGGCAACATCTGGCTGACCGTCACCTTGCCGACCCCGGTATCCCTCAGCAAGGCCAAGACGCTGGAGCGGGACGTCCGGTCCCGCCTGGAGGATTTCCGCGAGGCCAA
>VEPB01000578.1 GCA_012026715.1 Methylococcaceae bacterium
ATCAAACAGATGGGCGTCAGGCTGTCCATCGACGATTTCGGCACCGGTTATTCCTCCCTGTCTTATCTGCAGCAACTCAACGTCGATCAGCTCAAGATCGATCTTTCCTTCGTCCGTGACATGACGACCAACCGCGGCAAGGCCGCGATCGTCAAGGCGATCATCGCCCTGGGGCATGGCCTGGATCTGGAACTCGTCGCCGAAGGGGTGGAAGAACCGGCCCAAGCCGAACAACTGCGGACGCTTGGGTGCGATGTCATGCAGGGATATCTCATCGAGCAGCCCCTCTCGGGGGAACACATGACCCGGTTTCTCGCCGGCTACCGACCGAAGGCCGGTTTCGGACAGTGACTTCGCCGCTTACGCCTTCAAGCGTTCGCGAACTTCCGGCAGGCAGCGTCGGCTGATTTCGACCGTCTCCGGGATGCCGTCCAGGACGAGGATGGTGGTGCCGGACGGATGCCGCTCCAACCGGGTGACATGGGGCAGGGCCACCAGCGTGTTGCGATGGACCCGCAGGAACCGTTCGCGGAATTCCTCTTCCAGGGATTTGAGGGAGTCCTCGATCAGGGTTTCTCCATCGTCGCAACGCACCGTCGTGTATTTCTGGTCGGCCCGGAAATAACGGATTCGATCGACCGGAATCAGGCGAATCTCCCCGTGCAGATAGGCGCATAGGCGGTCTCGCGCAAGGCGAGCGGACGCCAGCGTCTGTTCCAGCCGTTGCCAGCGGGGCGCGACGAATCGCTGGGCTTTGCCCAGGGCGGCCGCCAGCCGTTCCTGGCGAACCGGTTTGAGCAGGTAGTCGCAGGCGGCCACCTCGAACGCGTCCAGGGCGTAATCGTCATAGGCGGTGGTAAAGATCACCGCCGGCGGTTCCGGCAGCTTTGCCAATTCCCTGGCACAGCCGATTCCGTCCAATACCGGCATGCGGATATCCAGCAATACCACGTCGGGCTTGCTGGCCAGACAGGCGCGCAGGGCTTCGAGGCCGTTGCAGGCTTCACCGGCCACGGTGAGTGGCGGCTGCATCTGACGCAGCATGTCGATGAGGCGGGTTCGGGCCAGCGCTTCGTCGTCGGTGACCAGGACCTTCATGGCGTCTCCGCGAGCAGGGGCAGGACCAGCCTGACTTGGTAGCGATCATCGACCTGGCTGGTGAGCAGCCTGGCCTCTCCGGCGTAACAGCTGTCCAGTCGTAGCCGGAGATTTTCCAGGGCCAGCCGATTGCCGGGCCGGGAGCGGAAGCCATTGCCGGCGCGATCCGGCACGGGATTGGTGACCGTAATGAGCAACCGGTCATGGCGGAGCCGGGCAGTGATATCGATGGTCCCGCCGGATTCGCTGGGTTCGATGCCGTGGTAAACCGCATTCTCCAGCAGCGGTTGCAGACTCAAGGGCGGCACCAGATAGCCTTCCGATTCGCTGGCGATCGCCCACTGGATCTGGAGACGGTGGCCCAGGCGCTGCTGTTCGATGTTCAGATACTGCCGCGCCAGCTGAATCTCTTCCCGCAGTGGATAGAGCGGTTGGTCCTTTTTTAGGATGGCTCGGAACAACTCCGCGAGGTCGAGCAGCAGTTCCTCGGCCTTGCGCGGATCGAGCCGGGTCAACCCGGCGATGGCATTCAGGCTGTTGAACAGGAAGTGCGGGCGCATGCGCGCCTGCAGGGAGTCCAGCCGGGCCTGCGCTTCCGCCCGGGATTGCCGGCGCTTCTCGTGCTGGACGAATTGGAAGCGCAGCCACAGGCCAGTCAGCAGCGCCGTGCTGAGGCCGGTTCGGAGGTGGGTGTAGCCATCGCCACTGTCGAAGGGATGCAACAGCGGGGTGCGGGCGATGTAAACCGCAAGGTGGTTCATGACCTGAGTCACCGCCAGAACGAGGAAGCCGCTGCGCGCAACCGACCAGCCCCGCCACCAGCGCTGGCTGATACACAGCGTTGCGGCGCTGCCCAGAATGATCCAGAGGATGAAGAGCGACAGCAAGCCGAGAGTGGTCCACAGCTCGGAGGCCGCGCCGGCAGAAGCCAGTGCCAGCAGCAAGGCGAGCATTTCCGCCAGCAGAACCAGTACGAAGGTGGACCGGACGGCGCAGAAATCCGGTAAGAAGCGGTCGTGATTGGGCATGGGTCAAGCTTAAACCACGGCGGCGATCCCTGTTGCGGATAGCGCCACGGATCGCCTGGAAGCGCTGAATCAATCCATTCTGGCTCTCAGCAGCCCCAGCGATCGGAAACCGCGGTTTTCCGGTGACTCACAAAATCAGCGGCTTGCCGCCGCCGATTTTGACGGTGCGTCCCCGCACCACGGAAACCGCCGAATAAATCAGCGGTTCCCTAGCGGCTACCGGCCTGTCGGTGTCGAGGGAAACGGGCTATGATGCCAACCCTTTCACTTTATCAAGACTTCCCCACATGGAAATTTCCAATCGCAAAGTGGTTTCGATCCACTACACCTTGACCAACACCGACGGGGATGTGCTCGATACCTCGCGCAACGGCGAGCCGTTGGCCTATCTGCATGGCGCCGGCAATATCATTCCCGGCCTGGAGAATGCCCTCGCCGGCAAGCGCGCAGGTGACCGCTTGAACGTATCCGTAGCGCCGGATGAGGGATACGGCACCCACGATCCGGCCATGGTGCAGCGGGTACCCCGGGCGGCTTTCCAGGGAATCGATACCATCGAGCCCGGAATGCAATTTCACGCGGAAACCGCCGAAGGCCTGCAAACCGTCACCGTGGTCGAGGTCGACGACGAGACGGT
Organism: Methylococcaceae bacterium; assembly: GCA_012026715.1. Lineage (GTDB taxonomy): Bacteria > Pseudomonadota > Gammaproteobacteria > Methylococcales > Methylococcaceae > VEPB01. The sequence goes on from VEPB01000578.1 coordinate 2,764, forward strand.
GGTGGTTGACGGCAATCATCCGATGGCAGGCCAGATTCTCAATTTCGATGTAGAGATTGCTGCAGTGAGGGAGGCCTCCGCGGAGGAGCTGGATCACGGTCATGTCCATGGCGCCGGCGGGCATCATCATTAAGTAAGCGCTTCCGGCGCTACCCGCTGTGGTGGCCAATTCAAGGCGGGAGTTGTCCTCACGCCGGCCACCGGCCATTGACGCTAAGCGGAGTATCAGATGCTGGAAAGCGGGCGACGAGGAGCGGACAGACAGCGGTGGGAGATTTTCCGCAGACGCTGGCAGGTTTTAGGTCTACAGATTGTAAGAACGAGCGTCGGCGCCGGAATTTGCCGCTAGCGGCTTTGCCAGAAAGCTTTGGCTATGTTGTGACTATCTGAATTGCCTGGAACAATCGCTGCTCGCAGTGGGCCGATGGGGTGTCCCGGACGTGAGATCAGCGCTTGGCAAGCGGAAGTGGCGCTCCAGCGTTCGCATGGCCCCGAAATCAATGAAGGACAAATCGTCGAGCCATTTCCGGGAGATCACCGAAGATTCGGTTTCCCCGATGTGCCGTTCAAATGGAAAGTTGATTTTCAAGCTATTCTGATTCACCGGCCGATTCTGAAATGCATTGGCGTCTCGGGTGAAAAGCAGCGGAACAATCACAGGAGCTGCCGATTTTTCCGGGGCGGTTAAAGTTAACAATCTGACCGTCGGAGCGTCGTCGAGAGCGATAATCTGCCCAGGTCATCAAACTTCTAGGCAAACGTGTCCGGGTGTTTCCTGCCGCCCAAGCCGCCTGCTTGGGATGCTCGCAATGACGAAGCTCCCAGCGTCGCGCCGATCCGGGTCGTGGCATGGCGCCAAAGCGGGTTGCCAAGATGGACTTGATGTTGCGTGTAGATCATTGATTCATTGGTGGTAATCGTCAGTTGCCGGAACTGGTCAAAAGAACAGGACTGAGACGACGGGATATGGGGATTTGTTTATTATCATGGGTAGTCGGTTGGGGGGAAGGTTTTAATGGCATTGAAAAATATCTTTTACTACCTCTGTGGGATCGTTTTCCTGGCTTTGGCAAAGCTGAAGAATGTTCTCATGGGGTATTCTTCACCGAAGCCATTTGATGTTTCCGAGGCAGAGAAATGCATTGACTATGATATTGGCGTGGTCGACCACTGGTTGAGGCAGCTGGCTGACTATACGAAAGGTGAATATTCAATCGTCGGGAAGAGTGTGTTGGAGCTCGGGCCAGGTTCCGACTTGGGTATCGGGTTATACCTGGTTTCTAAAGGCTGCTCTCAATACAACGCCTGTGACGTGAACAATCTCGTCGCAACTGTGCCTGAAAGTTTTTATGATAAATTTCTAGCACGATTGGCGGCGACAAGCGCGGAAGTCGATATCCCGGCTTTGGCAGAGCAGCTGAAAAACGCGAGGACCGGGCAGCCATCGAAGCTACGTTATGTCGTTCGTGACGATTTTAATATCGTATCGGCTTTCGGCAGGTCATCGATCGATTTGGTTTTCAGTCAAGCGGCTTTTGAACATTTTGATGACATCGAAGCGACTGTTTCGCAGTTAAGCGAGGTGTGCAAGCCGGGCGCGGTTCTGGTTATAGAAATTGATCTGATGACACATTCACGATGGATAAGGGAGAAGGATCCCAATAACATCTATAGATATCCAGGATATATTTATAACATGTTCTGGTTTCGTGGAATCCCCAATCGAGTTAGGCCGCTTCAGTATAAGGCAGCTTTTGAGCGTTTCGGTTGGACCGATATTACGATTACCCCATTGAGAAAAATCGAAGATCGCGAACAGGCCTATTCGGGGATGGCAAAAGATTTTACCGACGGGGAGAGCCAAATGGAGTATTTGACCGTTATGCTGTGTGCGAGGAAGCAATGAGCGTG
>VEPB01000232.1 GCA_012026715.1 Methylococcaceae bacterium
CAGCAGCGCCACCCGGCGCCGCAGGGCGCCGGCGAAATCCAGCTCGCCCCGCATCGCCGCTTCGGTGACGGCAGCCACCTGGGGCTTGAGTCCCAGGCAATCGGCCAGTTCGTCGATGCACTCGATGGTGATCAGGGTGGAATCCATGTCGCTGACGATCAGCCCCACCGCATCGGGCTCGAAGCCCTCCGGCACCGTGTTGATGTCGAAGGGCAGCAGCCGGCGCAACTCGGCCAACACCTCCGCGCCGGCCGGCCGGTCGTGGTGCAGCCGCCAGTGGCCTTCGGCCGCGAACAATTCGCCGGGAATGCGGGCCAAGACTTGGGCGCGCGCATCGGCGCTCGGCTCGGGGCAGTGCAACAGGGTCAGATGGGACATGTTGGGAATGGGGGGCGAGCATGGCGGCTGACTGCGCCGCCAAAGTCTCGGATTTTACGGGGACCTGACGGGCGGACGTCAAGTTGTGGCTGGCTGATTCCGCCACCCCTTAGAGGCAATGACGCCAAGTTAAGGACTGCCTCGTCACCCTGGCAGGGAATGTCGGGGGCCGGCGGCCAACGATGGTCTCGACCTAACCCATCCCTGCGCTCTGGATTCCGGCAATCCATGCCGAAATGACGGCTTAACTTAACGGCATTGCGGCGATGGCGGGACGGATGGCCGGTAGACCGGGGGCCATAGGATGATGCCTTTCCTTTTTTCCCAGCATGGCGCGGCCTTGCTTCTGTGCTAAGCAATGTTCACTTTTGTCTGAATATCCTGAAGGAAGTCATATAATGTCCGGAATAGTCAGCTGCTTTATCGACCGCCTGAACATTTTTGCGATTGCTCGGCATACATGGATAGATTTGAGCTGCGAAAGGCAAGAAAGTGGACGAGTTTGATGAATTGCTGGGTAACCTCTACGAATGCTCGGCCGGTGTCGGCGATTGGAATGCGCTGGCCTCTGATGTCGCCAACTACTTACGAGCTGACAAGTGCAACATATTCTCGCCACCCAATGGGACTTCCGAATATGGGATCTGGCACGCGTATGGTGTCGAACTTCAGGCCTGGCAGGATTACCTTGAGTATTACGCTCTTTGCGACGTTCTCGTCCGAAAGGCTTTTGAGCAGAGTTGCCGTCAGATAGGCGACGTTTTTTCCGACGAACTTCTCATCACTAAACATGAGCTGGTGCGTACCGAATTCTATCGAGATTTCTGGGCGCCGTTGGGAATTCATTCCTCGCTATCGGCCCTCGTCTGTGCGCAAGAATCGAACGGCATGCCGAGGGTGGTGCTCAGTCTGTACCGTCCGCCAGAATGCCCAGGATTCGCGTCCGAAGAGTACGAGCGTACCATGCGCCTCCTTCCGCATTTGCAGCGCGCGCTTCGACTGCATCATCTTACGCGCGATCTGCAGGCCAAAGCAGCTCTGGGACAACAAGCTGTCGATGCTCTGAACGTCCCGATGTTGATCGTGGATGGCCAGGGCAGGTTGTTACACTGGAACTCGGGTGCGAAACAACTTCTGGACACGGGACATTCCGGACTCGTCGTGAAATCCGGTCGCATAAGCACTGCCCGGGTAGGTGACAAGGTTAAATTGGGTAAGTTGCTGGCGGATGCCACGGGAAAAGCTGCTGTCGGTGGCGCAATGTTTATTTCATCGCCTAAGGACACGGCCAGTTGGAATTTGTTTGTCGCACCGCTGCCAGGTTCCTCGCCGCTGTCCGGCGATCGGCAAATACCCTTGGTCTTGCTGCTTCTGGTGAATCAGGCTCTACCACTGACTCCGTTAAAACTGGTGGGACGCCTTTACGGATTGTCACCCGCCGAGGTACGCCTGGCTGCAGCTCTTATGGAAGGAATTTCGCCCGAGGCGCATGCCGAGTCTATGCGTGTCAGCATCAGCACCGTGCGAACCCAGTTGCGCAGCCTGTTTGCCAAAACCAATACACGGCGCCAGGGCGAATTGATCGCCTTGCTGAACCGCGCGCCGCCCCTGGCGTTTCCAGCTGCTGAGTCATTTCCGTTCAGCGCGTCCGATTCCTTGACGGTAGACTCGACCAAGTCATGAATCGGTCCGCCACGACTTCACCTGAGGAAGCGCCGAATAAATCCGTCCTGGATTTATCAGCGACCGTCACCGGAAAACGCAGTTTCCCGGTGACTCGCAAATTCAACGGCCTGCAACCGCTGATTTTGGAGGTGCCTCCCTGCACCACAGGAACCACCGAATAAATCAGCGGTTCCCTAACTACCTTCATGAAGACTTATGTCTCTCTCTCCGTTGAACCAACCACGAATTTCTCGGTAATGCATCCTCCAAATGAAGGATAGGCAAATCACCTGATCCTTTTTACCGTTTAAGTCAGCCTGGCTGGTTAAGGATGCAAGTCTTTGGGGCATTGGACGGCCGAGGCCAGAAGATCAAGCCCATGCATGCCTGTCGGATTTTGACAGAAGGATCAGTACCATAGGGTGCGCGATGAGGGGCGAAGCGAAGCGTTCGCGACCGATGCGCTTCCTGTCGTCGGCACGTCCGATGGCCCTGGTGGCGCCATGTCAAAAATCCGTACGAGTTACCCAAATGGGTAATGACACATCCGTGAGGCGCTGATTAATCTGCGGCTGCCAGGATGCAGGGATGCGCCACCCCATCAGCTCACACCGCACCCGGAGATAAAACCATGTCGTCACCCATCAAAACGCTTTTCACACGCGGCCATTTTGCCAAGTCCGCCGGTCGCGCCGCAGCCGGCCTGGCGATCCTCATCAGTCCCTGGACGGCGCACGCCGCTTCCGTGCAGGCAACCGCCAACGCCGCCGGCTACGAAGCCCGGCTGTCCAATACTGGTTCTACGCCAACGCAGATTTCACAGATCGACGAAAGAAGCACGCCGGGCAATGTCAACGCAGCGGCGTCGGGCTTGGGCTTCGCGGCCTCCGCCTCCGCCTCGGCCGACTTCGGCTTGCTCAAGGCATCGGTCTCCGGCAGCGGTTCCGCGCCTGACGAATTCCATTTCAGCGGCGCCGGGCAACCCAGCGCGTCAGCCGCTTTCGCGGACACCCTGACCGTCACCACGCCTTCGGTGGCGGCAGGACAGGGTTTTCTGCACGCCCGCCTGGACATCAGCAGCCAGTTCGAGTGCAGTGGTACGACCTGCGGCGTGAATTCAGACTTGCACGTTGGCTCCGCCGAGTTTTCGCCTGCCAACTTTGCGCGTGTCCTGCAATTCCAGTCCGGCCCTACGCTGAATCTCAACGTAATTGTCACGGGAGTGAACAGCAGTCCCGTGGCGAGTGGACCCGGTGTCGGTAATGGCGTGCTCGATCTCACCATTCCTTTTTTCTTCGGGTCACCCTTCGACTTGCGACTGGCGCTGAACATCAGTGCTTTCGGTGCGGGTAATACGGGGTCGGGCTCGGGGTTCGGAAGCGTCTCGAATGCCGTGTCCTGGGCCGGCATCACTGGCGTCACCGACGTCGCCGGCAATCCCATCAGCTTCACCGTCAGTTCGGCATCCGGCACCAACTACCTGGGCTCCCTGGCCCCAACCGCCGTCCCGCTGCCGCCCGCCCTTTGGCTTTTGGCCAGCGCCGTAGCGGGCATGGGATTGATCGGCCGGCGCAGAACCACCGCCGATGCCTGAGGGAAGACCCCAGGCCTTTGAGTTAAGCCGTCATTCCAGCAGGGATTGCCGGAATCCAGGGCACAGGGACGGGTTAGGCCTTGCCCATCCCTGGACACTGGACCCCGGCATTCCCTGCCGGGGTGACACGGCAACCATTAACTTAACGGTATTGCCCAACGAGCAGCAGCCATCACGGAGGGATCAGAAATGACCGCTGTAAGGACTCGCAAACCATATAGCCGGCACCTGCGGCGTCGATGAAAAAGACCAAGAGATTTGTGCTGAGACTGGCAGCGCGGCGAGCAAACTGGCCGAGAAACTGGACTACTCGGAGTACCGCCTTTACCCCGAACTGATCCACGAAGGCCTGTTGATGCGCGAGCAATTGCTCTACGCGAAGCGCATACGGGAGCTGGGGCAGCGAATTACCCGCGAACAAGCCGAGGCCTGCTCGATCGGGTGCCAGACATCGAGCCGGAGGACTCGGAACGGCTGCCATGAGGCAGAAGGCCCCTATCCGACGCGCGGGCTGAAGCTTTATAGGGCTGCCATTCACACGCCGCGGATTTTCCTTATACTATCGGCCCTTTTGAAGTCCCCCAAGGCAGTGGCTTTGCCTGTCCGTCGCTCGGCCCCATGAACCCCGATCTCTCCCGACTGCAGCCCTACCCCTTCGAACGGCTGGCGCTGCTGAAACAAGGCATCCGGCCGCCGGCGGAGCTGTCCCACATCGCCCTGTCCATCGGCGAGCCGCAGCACCCGACCCCG
>VEPB01000287.1 GCA_012026715.1 Methylococcaceae bacterium
CTCCCGGACGATGCCGTACAGGATTTCGGCCGCTAAGGTCACACGTAGCAGGTCATCGGCCGGGAGGTGTCGCATGGCTAAGGCTGAACGCTTGGCGGTGATTCGGGAAGCGCTGGTTGCGGCGTATCGACCAGAACCGGAAACCCCTAGCGATCCGCCGGGCAGTCCAGGCCTTGACGGATGGCCGGAACCGCAACCGTTGCCGGAAGGCTTGCCCCCTGTTGCCGAATTCGATTACGACCTTGTGCCGGACAAGCTGCAACCGTGGGCGCAGGACATTTGCGAGCGCGTCCAGTGCGCCCCCGATTTCGTCGGCGCGGCGATCATGGCCGGGTTGGGTTCAGTAATCGGGCGCAAGTTGGGTATTCGTCCGCAAGCCCGCACCGATTGGACAGTGACGCCGAATCAATGGGCGCTAGTGATCGGGCGGCCCGGAGTGCTGAAAAGCCCGGCAATGGAAGCGGCGCTTTCACCGCTGAAGCGGCTTGCAGCGGCGGCTACAGAGGAACATCAAGCCGAACTTGCAGATTACAAGGCGCGGGCAACGCTGTTCAAGCTGCAACAGGAAACGGCGGCGGCGGACGTGAAGAAGAAGCTGGCGAAAGGCGGAGCCACAGAAACCGAGCTTTTGCATACGCTCCAGCTCGATGAACCTGAGCTTCCCGCGCTGCGGCGCTACATTGCGAACGATACCACGGCGGCGGCGCTGGGCGAGTTGCACCGGCAGAACCAGAACGGCTTGCTGGTGTTCCGCGATGAATTGGTTTCCTTGCTGAAATCGCTGGATCGTGAGGATAACGCCGAGGCGAGGGGCTTTTATCTGACCGGCTGGAACGGCGACAGCCCCTACACCTTCGACCGGATAACTCGCGGCTTTAATCTTCACATTCCGGCGGTGTGTCTGTCGCTGCTGGGTTCGACGCAACCAGGCCGGATCGCCGATTACATTCGGCAAGCGGTGCGCGGAGGTTCCGGCGATGACGGGTTGATTCAACGCTTCGGGGTGCTGGTCTGGCCCGACAATGGCGGCGATTGGCGCGACGTTGATCGCTGGCCCGACAACGAAGCCAGACGCGAAGCAAACCGGGTGTTTGAAAACCTTGACCGGCTGGAACCAGCGAACATCGGGGCGCAACAGGATACCGGCTACCACGGCGAGCCGGACGGCCTGCCTTATCTTCGCTTCGATTCCGCCGGCTTGGGGCTGTTCTTGGAATGGCGCACCGATCTTGAGGCTAGGTTACGCGGCGGCGATCTGCATCCGGCGATGGAGTCTCACCTTTCCAAGTACCGCAAGTTAGTTCCAGGACTGGCGCTGATCCTGCACCTTGCCAGCGGTGGAGTCGGGCCGGTATCGGAGCGGGCGACCCTGCAAGCCTTGGCTTGGGGTGAATATCTTGAAACGCATGCAAGGCGGGCTTATGCCAGCGTAACCACGCCGGAACTGGCGGCGGCTAAGGCAATCATCCAGCGGCTACGCAAGGGCGACTTGTCCCGGTCATTCTCAAGTCGGGATGTGTGGCGACCGGGTTGGGCGATGCTGTCCGACCGGGAGCAAGTGGCGGACGCGCTGCGGCTGCTGATCGATCTGGATTGGCTGGGGATGACGAAACAGGAAACCAAGGGGCGCACGGCGACGGTTTACGAAGCCAACCCAAGAGGGCTTGCGGCATGAGCTACTTGGCGCGGCTGAAGTCCTCAAATTCCGAAAGAACCGACAACCAACGCACTGTCAAAACCGCCAAAAACCATTTAGACAGTTTTGGCAGTTGCCATGATGGGCATTTTCAGAAAATCGAAACGGACCCGGCAACCTTGGCCGAACTCGAAGCAACGGCTAACCGGCTTTGCGAAGCCTTGGGCGACGATGCCGAACGGCGGGCGGTCATGCTTGAGGATTGCCGGGAATTTCCTCCGGAGCGGTGGCCTTGGCTGATCGGGTATTTGAACGGTGAAGCCGCAAGGATCGAACAAGCGGCGCGAGAAGCTGCGATAACCGACGACCGCCGGCGTTGTGCGGAGGGCGCGAACTTCGCCAGCGGTGGGCGCTGTCTCGCGGCTTGGCGTGGCGAGTTGTCCGGCATGGTTTCGAGGCGGTATAGCCCGGCACAACCTGAGCGGCTTAGGCGCTGCGAAGGCTACGCACCGGGGCCGAATGATTCCGATCGAAGACAGGGCCGGGAGCGCTGGCCGGGACTGGCCGAAAATGAAGGGGTGAATGATGGCGCGTAAACCAAAGAAACCGGCGGCATCGGAAACGGAGAAATTTCCGAGGAAGCACGTCCCCCTGACCCTGAGAGAAAGCGATAGCGAAGATGCTGTAGGGCGGAAGTTTGCGGCGCTGTTACGATCCCCGGAACTGGCGGCAAGTAGGGTAATTTCTGCCGCCGAGAATAATACCGAACTCGGGAAGTTCCTCGACGTGCCCGGTTTGCATGATGAATTGCGGAGCCAAGCGGCGGCAGTAAATCGTGGTGATCTAAGTCAAGCCGAGGCCATGCTGGCGAACCAGGCAACAGCCCTGCAAAGCTTATTCGCACGGCTCACGGAAAAAGCCCTTGGCACAAACTACATGCCACAGTTTGAGGGCTTCATGCGGATGGCGCTTCGGGCACAATCACAATGCCGGGCAACACTGGAAACGCTGGCCGCGATCAAGAATCCGCCGGTTGTCTATGCCCGACAAGCAAATGTGACGACCGGACCGCAACAAATCAACAACGGGATGGCGGCAGCATCGCGGGCGCGGGAAATCGAAACTGAGCAAACCCAACTATCAGGGGAAACCCATGAGCTACTATCGGACGCCCGAACATCGGGCGATGCGTGCCGAGTTAATCCGACGCTGGAAGCCTTGGGAGAAGTCGACCGGGCCGAAGTCCCCCAAAGGTAAGGCGCGATCTGCGAAGCGTGGCTACAAGGGCGGAACTCGGGCACTGTTGCGGGAACTGGCACGGGCGTTGACGGAGCAACAGGAAACGTTAAGCCGTTTTCGGTAGCGCGGGAATGCGACGACTCGCCAGAAAAATGCGGCGGGAAATGAGCCGGAAAATGGGGTAACGCCAAAGGCTAGGGGGTAACCTTGGGGGTAACAAGTAAACTCGCTACGACTTCTTTCAATGATAAACAATATGTTGTTGAATCAATGTGGTTGAGACCTCACCTCCATTTTCCCATCCGAGGGAATCCAAGAAAGCCATTAAGCCCGCTAACAGCGGGCTTTTTTGTTTATGCTTTCGTCCAGCGATGCCCCCAATCGTCCGAGGACATCCGGGGCCACAAGGGGGCATATATGGGGGCATAAGCCGATACCTCGAACCGCCAAGCCTTATCACCAGAAGCAAGCGAGTGGTTCGGCTGGCACTTGGCGGGTTGCTCGCAGCCCGATGCTGCAGACGGTGCTCAACAATGACCGCCTGCGACCGCTGGGGGCTGTACGTACCATCAGACTTCGCGACCTCATGAGGGTCGCCGAGTCCAACAGCCGGATGCGGAAGACCGCGTGTCCGGTGGTGTGGGAGAGGTAACGGGCGCAATCCCGTCACCCCGATCCTACCCCTGCCTACCCGGGGACCTTTGTTGGCTTACGCTCCGCTAAACCTACCTACGGTTTCCTCTGGCGGCTTGCCCGTGGTCATTAGCCAGCTTTCAGCGTCCCCTCACTGCGGCTGCGCGGCCGGCGCCGGCATCGGCAGGAGGGACACCGTGCCGGCGGAGTAGTTGGCGACCCCCAGATCGGTTTGGCCGTCGCCATTGATGTCGCCAACGGCCAGGGCGACGGGGTGGGATCCGGCGCCGTAAGCCAGTGCGCTCGGGAATTCGCCGGTGCCGTCGCCTACCAGGATGCTGACCGAATCGCTGCCCCAGTTGGCAGTGGCTAGATCGGCGGACGGACTTCCGTCCAGGTTGGCGATGGCCACGGCATAGGGGTAATTGCCGACGGCGTGGAAGACGGTCGCATCAAAATGGCCATCGCCCTTGCCTAGAGCAACGCCCACGCTACAACAGCCGTTGGCGACTGCCAGGTCCGGCTTGCCGTCGGCATTGAGGTCGCCAAGCGCCAAGGCCGCCGGTCCGGTGCCGACGGCGTGGTCGAGTTTGGCCTGGAAGCTGCCGTTGCCGTTGCCCAGAAAAGCGGAAATGCTGTTGCCGTTGCGGTTGGCGATGACGATGTCGTTGGCCTTGTCGCCGTCGAGGGCGGCCGTGGCAACGGCATAGGGCATGGCGCCGGCCGGAATCGAAACCGGCGCATTGAAGCCACCGCTGCCGTTGTTGATCAGGATGATCAGGCTGTCGCTGCCGGCATCCGCCACGGCGGCGTCGATGCGGTTGTCGCCGTTGAAATGGCCGAGGACCAAGGCCGCCGGTTTGCTGCCGGCCGGATAACCCGTCGGCGTCGGCTGGGTCAGATTGCCGCTGCCGTCGTTCAGCAGCACGGAAACGGTGCCGCCGGCGAAATTGGCCGCCACCACGTCGCTATCGCCGTCGCCATCCATATCGCCACCGGCTACCGCCACCGGGGCGCTGCCGACGCTGCGTTCGACCGCCGTCTGGAAGCCGCCGTTGCCGTTGGCCAGCAGCACCGAAACCGAATTGGCATTCTGATTGGCCACCACGATGTCAGGCAGGGCGTCGCTGTTGAGTGTGGCGAAGGCCAGCGAGCGCGGTACCGCACCGACGGCAAACGTTGAATTGGCGGAAAGGGCTTCGACGGTCAATTCGCCGGTGGTGGAGTCGGTCAGGACGTTGCCTGCCGCGTCGCTGACGCTGGCCTGCACGTCATAGACCCCGTTGGGGATCTGATGGGACTGGGGAATGAGCAGGCGCCACGCGGCGCCCTGGGAAAGGTCCAGGCCGTTGTCGGCGGTGTAGACGGTTCCGTTGACTGTGACGGTCAGGTGGTTGCCGGGTGCCCCGTCCCAATTGCCGGAAATCACCGGGGTGCGCAGATTGGTGGTTTGCGGAGTGACGCTCAAGCTGCTGTCGCTGGGCGCAGCGCTGTCGATGGTGACGGTGATTTCGCTGACTGCGGTTTCCACCTCGGTGGCGGATTGGACCAGGCCGCTGACGGCGAAACGGTAACTCCCGTCGTTCAGCTGGGCGCTGGTGTAGCTCCAGGAGCCGTTGGCTTCCGGCGTCAGGCTCACGTCCGCCAGCTTGCTGCGTGCCCCGCTGGTCGCATTGACGGAATAAACCCGCACCGCGGTGGCGGTCCGATCCACCGTTCCGAACAGGGTCGGGGTGTCGTCGCTGGTGATGTGGTCGCTATGACTGCTGCCGGAGTCCACGGTGATGCCGGTGATGACCGGTGGCGGCAAGGCGATTTGCTGGAACGTCGAGTAATCGTTGGAATTGACGGCATTGGCGAGGGCGTCGATCTGGTGGAGCAGCCGGTCTTCGATGGCCAACTGATCGGCCGGCGGCGAATTGCTGTCGAGTTGGTCGATGCTCTTGTTGAGGGATGTCATGCCCGCCGCCAGCAAATCGAGCACCTCGGCGGAAGGCGGGGCGATGGTGGGGAGCCGACCGGCGGCGTTTTCTAGGGTGGCGCGCGCAGTGCCCAGATCCGACAGATCGGTCGGCTGGCTGCCATTGGCGATCAGCGACTCGGCGATGGCGGCGATTTCGTCATCTTCGTGGTAATCGGCGCCAGCCGCCTGGGCACGGTGGGCCTTGACCGAGGGATGGGCCTTTTTTGCCAAGGCCTTGAGGAACTGCACCAGGGTTTCGTTCTGGGAATCCCGTTTGATGAGGGCCTGAGCCTTGGCCTTGGGTTTCGGCTTGTCCCCGCCGCCCGCGATGGGCGCGGCGGTATAGTCGGCCAGGCTGACTTTGGCCGGCACGTTGAGCATGATCCGAATGGTCTTGTTCTTCTTGCTCCGATCCAGCAGCGCCTGCCAGAGCGAGCTCAGCGTGCCGATGGCGCGGGTCGAGTTGGGCGCGGTGAGCAGGATGGTGTTCGCCTTGCCGGTCCGGATATCGGTCCCCCCCATGAGGTACAGCCGGCCCTTGCCCTTGCCGATCTCGAAACTGCCGTCCTCCCCGGTGGTGGTTTGAATCGGGTCGTCGGCTTCGCCATTGCGGTTGGCATCGCGAAACACCGTTCCTTCCTTGATGTAACTGGAATATTTGACTCGCGCGGCCTCGGCATTGCCCATCGCGAGCGCGCAGAGCGCCAGGGCGCAGCCGGCGAGCCGCCGCCCGAACCGGTGGTGGCCGCGGTGGCGGGAAAGAGGGGCTTGCAGTCTGGGCATAGCGCTTTCCGGGGTGTTGCTGAAAAACGGATGGGCGGTCATTGGGGTTGGCTCACGATGTCGAGTGGCTGGGTCAGCCATTGATTGGCGAGATCCGCCACGCCCACATGGGTGACCTGGATCTGCTCCGGCAGGATTTCCGGCTGGCCGGAAAGCACCGCGACCTTGACTGCCTTGCCGCCGCCACTGCCGTCGTCATCGAACCACAGGATGCCGGATTTGCTGTCGTAGATGAGATAGTCGTCGCCGTCCTGTGGCTTGGCGCCGGCGCCGGAGACGAAGAAATCGCCATCCACCCGCCCATTGCCGTCCGCGTCGAGCTTGGCGAATTTGTCGCCGTCTAATCCCAGGGTGTCCGTGCCGCTGGCGTAATCGCTGACGATGTCGACGCCTTTGGAACCGTCGAAAACGAACAGGTCGGCGCCTTCGCCGCCCTTGAGCTTGTCGGATCCGCCGCCGCCGGCAATTAGATCATTGCCGAGCCCTCCGTCCAATTTGTTACGGCCGGTGTTCCCCAGGATGGCGTTATTGCCGTCATTGCCGAAGGCGGACAAGGATCGGCTGCCTTCCAGCACGATGCGTTCGATGTAGGCCCCGCCGTCGCCCAGTTGGGAAAGATCGACGTTGACTTTCAAGGATCTGACGGTGTCGATAGCGCCAAAGGCATCGGTTTCGACGATTTGGCAGTTCTTGCCCACCAGAATATAAGAGTCGCTGCCGTCGCCGCCTTCCAGCACGTCATTGCTCTTGCTGCCGGAGTTGCCGCCGAGCAGGGTATCGTCGCCGGCATCGCCGAACAGGTGGTTGACTCCACCGTTGCCGGCCAGGACGTTGTCGCCGCTGTTGCCGTTGCCGTCCACATTGGCGCGGCCCTTGATGATCAGATTCTCGAAGCCGTCCGGCAATTGAACCGCACTGCCTCCCAAGGCGTAGTCGACGACCACCGTATCGGTGCCTCCGCTGTCTTCGATGCCCTCCAGGTTGGCATTGGCGCCAAGCAGGACATAGGTATCATCGCCCTTGCCGCCGTAGAGTAGGTCGCCGCTGTCGCCCCCCACCAGGATGTCGTTGCCGTCGCCGCCGAACAGCAGATCATCACCCGCCTTGCCGTCCAGGTAGAACCTCAGGCTGGGGTCGACGGCCGGTGACGGAATGGCGCCTTCAGGATCGAACAGCGGAAAGACGTCGATGCCCTTGCCGTAAAGGGTATCCAGCAGGGTTTCGCCATAGACACCGATCACGTTGGCCTTGCCGTCGCCGTTGCCGGAAATGGGGAGTTCCCTGGAACCGGTCACGCCGGCATAGATCAGGCCTTCGACCCCGCGGCCACGCCGGTAGTCGACCGGCAGCGTCACCACCGCCACATCGAATCCGCCATCGGAGCCGGTATCGCTGAACCGGTCCTGGCGGTCGTTGATCACCGCCGCATCGTCGCCGCCCAACCCGTCAAAACGGTCGGTCTGCCCAGACTGTCCCGCCAGCAGGTCGTCGCCTTCGGTCGCTTCGCCGCCCACCGCGCCCACCGAGGTCACCCACGAGAACTCGCCGCTGCTGGAGAGTCCGGCACCATCGGTGGCCGTCACCTTGATGGACAAGGTTCCCGATGTGGCCGGTGCAGTTCCGCTGAAGGTGCGCGTGGTCGCATCGAATTGCAGCCATGCCGGCAGCGCGGAGCCATCGGCGAGCGTTGCGCCGAAGCTCAGGCTATCGCCCTGGTCGGGATCGCTGAAGGCCGAGGCGGGGATCTGATAGCTGAAGGCCTGGCCCGCCATTTCGGAATGTCCGGACAGCGGCTGAGGCAGTTTCGGCGCGTCGTTGACCGGGGTGACGTCGATGCTCAGCGTATTGGCGCTGGGATCGAGGTCGACGCCGCTGGCGGTGCCGCCGTCGTCCTGCACCTGGAAGGTGAAACTTGCGTAAGGCATGCCGTTGGCGTCGGCAACCGGCACGAATTGCAGCTTTCCCGCGTTCAGTTCGGCAACCGTGACGAACTGGCCGGCAACGATGTCGGCCCCGTTCAATCGCAGGGCGCCAAAGGTAGGCAGGGTAGTGATCTGAACCGCCTTGAAGCTGTTGCCGTCGACGCTGTCGGTGAAGCCGAAATCGCCCGCGGACACCGTGTAGGTGTCATCTTCGGCGATCGACAGGACCTTGTCGGTACCGGACGGGGCATGGTTGACCGATGGCGTGCCGACATTGAAGGTGACGGTGTTGGCCGAGGGATCGAGGTCGACGCCGCCGCCGGTGGTGCCGCCATTATCCTGCACCTGGAAGCTGAAGTTGGCGTAGCCGGTGCCGCTGGCCCCCGCGGCGGGAGTGAAGACCAGCTTGCCGGCGGCGATGTCTGCTGCCGTGATGGACTGTCCGGCGGTGACGTCCACCCCGTCGAGCTTCAGGCTACCGGCCGTCGGCGGAGTCCCGATCTTGACCGCCAGCAGGCTGTCGCCGTCCGTATCGGTGAAGCCGAAGTCGGCCTGCTTCAGGGTGTATGCGGTGTCCTGGGCCGTGTTGACGGTCTTGTCGGCGCCGGCCGGGGCTTGATTGACGGGGGTGGGTACGGTGACGTTGACCGTGATGGTGTTGGCGGTCGGGTCCAGATCGACGCCGCCGTTGGCCGTGCCGCCGTCGTCCTGAACCTGGAAGGTGAAGCTGGCGTAGGCGGTGCCGCTGGCGCCGTTGGCCGGGGAGAACACCAGATTGCCGGCCGAGATGTCGGCGACCGTCACGGTCTGGCCGGCGGTGACCGCGGTGCCGTTGAGCAAGAGCGTTCCCTGGGCCGGCAATGTGGCGATCTTCACTGCGAAAAACACGTTGGCCGGGCTGTCCTGGGTGTCGCTGAAGCCGAAGTCGGCCACCTTCAGGGCATAGTCCGTGTTTTGCGCCGTCGAGACGGTCTGATCGGCGCCGGAAGGGGCGTGATTGAGGGTCGTGACCGTGTCGCTGTAACGGATTTCCTTGACCGTCCACTGGGTGTAACTAGTGGTGTAGTAATAGTCCTTCAGCGTCAGGACATCGGTGCCGGCGGTGATGACCAGATCGTTCCCGACCTTGGCTTCGGTGGCGTCGGCCTTCTTGATGTCGGTGAACACCACCACATCGGTATTGGCGATGGAAGAACTGCCGGAGTTGGAATACAGGGTGTCGCTGCC